>JBEDCT010000001.1:0-9838 GCA_041176665.1 Bacteroidota bacterium
AATAGTTCTATTAAAGCAGGATATGCATACAACTATCAATACGTCCATTTAACATCATTGAGCGCCGTTTCTCTTCCAACGGATATTTGGTTTCCAACAACAGATATTGCGAAACCAGAGAAAGGATGGCAAGGTTCCGTAGGATATTTCAGAAACTTTTTCAAGGATAAGTTCGAAAGTTCTGTTGAAGTGTACTACAAAGAAATGAAAAACATGATCGAATTCAAGGAAGGTGCCTTGCCTGGAGATGATGTGAATGACAATACAGATAACCTCTTGGTTTTTGGTGAAGGTAGAGCATTTGGAATTGAGTTCTTTTTTAAGAAATCGGTTGGACGCTTTACAGGATGGGTAGGATACACTTGGGCGAAAACCAATAGAAGATTCCCAGACATCAATGAAGGAAATATTTATGCGGCGAAATACGATCGTCGACATGATTTAACGCTTGTTGGTACTTACAAACTAGATGACCGTTGGACCTTCTCTGCGAGTTTCATCTATGCAACTGGAAATACACTGACATTGCCAAGTTCATGGTATGTTCAAGAACAAAATTTATTGTTTAATTATGGACCACGTAATTCAACACGTATGGCTCCATATCACCGATTGGATTTGTCCGCAACCTTGTACAGTAAAGCCTACAAAACGAAAACAGACCCGGCTACAGGGAAAGAAATAGAAGTGAAGAAAAGATACAGAAGCAATTGGTCATTCTCTATTTATAACGTCTATAACCGCATGAATCCTTTCTTCCTATACGTAGATAACGATGGCGATTTTCTTTCCGGAAATTTCAAGTTGTCCGTCAAACAAGTGTCCTTATTTCCAATCATACCTAGCGCAACATGGAATTTCGAATTTTAAGTAAATTAATCGTCGGCATATCCCTTTTTTTGGGAGCTGCTTCATGTACTAAGGAAGTTCAAATTGATATTCCCGGTTATAAAGATCAAATTGTCATCGATGGCAGCATCGAAACGGGTCAACCAGCGATTGTTCTTTTGAGCAAAACGAATAATGTTTATTCCCCAACAAACTTCCAAGCATATCTTGAGGGATTTGTTTCCGGAGCAACAGTAATTGTCTCGAACGGTGTTGAAACGGACACCTTGACGGAAATTTGTTCAGACAACCTTCCTCCTGGAACGGAAGAAATTGCGGCGGCGTTTTTTGGTTTGCCGGTGGATGTTCTTGTCAACTTGCATCTGTGTGCGTACATTTCCTTTGGGATGATAGGAGAAGTAGGGAAGACCTATACCTTGAAAGTAATTCACAACGGTTCGGAATTTACCGCTTCAACCAATATTTTTAATCCAACACCCCTTGATTCTGTTTATTGGAAACCAGAAGGTTCGTTTCTAGATCGTGGATTCTCTTGGGTGAAATTGAGTGATCCGGATCAAAGTGGAGATTCCTACGCCTGGCAAGTGAAATTAGCAGGAATGCCGAACTTCAAACGTACATTTAATCCGTTTTTTAACGACAAATTCTTTAACGGACAAACCTTTGATTTTGCCTACGAAAATCCCATGAGTTTTGATGATCCAAATGGTGATCCAGAATACAGAGGGTATTACAAAATTGGTGACACGGTCATCATTAAGTTGTCGAAGATTGGGAAAAATGAATATAACTTCTTTGAAAAAAAATACAATCAAATGTACTCTGGCGGGAATCCATTTGCCACACCGACAAATGTTCCAACGAATATTAAAGGCGGCGCTTTGGGAATCTGGGTGGGATATTCTCCTTACTTCGATACCCTAGTTTGTCAGTAAACAAACTTCGGTGAATTCAATTGCTTTGAATTCCGTCGCAAATAATACACATATCAAAGTGGGAGTTGAGGGATTATAGATCCCGTGGTCACGACGTGCAGTGGATAAAAGCACTCCCTCACTGCGTTCAGGCGGTCCTTTTTTCATTTCCGTCCTTATTTGAATAAATTCAAAACGTCCTGAAACGAAAAAAGCACCATCTTACGATAGTGCTTTTATCAGAGTGGGAGTTGAGGGATTCGAACCCCCGACCCTCTGCTTGTAAGGCAGATGCTCTAAACCAACTGAGCTAAACTCCCATTTGTTTTGTGAGTGCAAAGATATGCATACTTTTTAATTCTGCAATACTTTTCGAAAAAATTATTGTGGCGATTTTAGTTTCTCAATCTTGGCCAATACGTCATCTAAGCCCTCTCTGAATTTCTCAAAGTCTTCTTTGTAAAGGAAAATCTTGTGCTTCTGATAGTTACCATCACCATCCTCACCGAAGGATTTTACACTCTCTGTTAAGGTGATGTATAAATCATTTCCTTTGGTTGCTTTAATGTCAAAAAAATACGTTCGCTTACCAGCACGCACAACTTTTGAGTAAATTTCGTTTTGTTCATTGCTCATACACAATCATTTGAGTGTCAAATATCAATTTAATTTCGAAATAATCCAAATGTTCAGAATTACGTGTAACTTTATCATAGATGTTTCGTAGAGAAGAACTTACATAAAAAAGTGCACATGCGTTTAACATGGACTACTTTATTGATTGCCATGATTTTAGTTTCTTGCGGGGGTAAACATGTTGGTCCTGCCGTTAAAATTGACTTCAAGGAAATTCAGAAAAAAGGCAAATTAACCATCCTTACAGAAAATAGTTCCTTGTCCTTTTTCGAGTACAGAGGAAAAAGACTCGGATTCGAATACGAAATCATGGACTCCTTCTGTAAATCGCAAGGGTTAAAAATGGAGGTAAAGGTTATCACCGATACCAAAGACTTTCAAAGGTTGCTTAACAATGGCGAAGGAGATGTCATTGCGTCCAATTTAGTGGTTTCCTTGGAGGATGAAAAAAGACTCGCATATTCCACTCCATACTACTACACGCATCAAGTGTTGGTTCAACGTTCCAACGATACACTCATCAAAGAACCTGCGGAATTGGCTAATCAAACGGTCTGTGTTCGAAAAAACTCCCCTTTTTCTAGACGTTTAACGGATCTTCAAGATGAAATAGGTGCGCGAATTAATATTCGCTACAAAACGGAGAATCCCATCACTGAGGATTTAATTGAAATGGTTGCCAATAATGTTATACCGTTTACCATTGCCCACGAAAATCTAGCGCGCATCAGTAAGGAAATGCATCCCAACCTGAATATTGATACACGCATCTCATTCCAACAAAAAGTTGCTTTCGGTCTGAGAATCAATAGCCCTGAATTGAAAAAGAAAATGGACGAATTCTTACTGTCCTACTGCGCATCACCTGCTTTTACAGACTTGAAAAAACGCTATTTCGATTATTTGGACACAAAACCGATCGAATTTTACATTACGAAAAAAGGTCACCTTTCACCATTTGATGATTTGTTTAAATCTGCCGCCAAGAAATATGCGTGGGATTGGAAAATTATTGCAGCCGTGTCTTTCAAAGAGTCTCGATTTAATCCCAACGCCCGCGGATTTGGTGGTGCCTACGGAATGATGCAGTTCATGCCAAATACCGGCCCTAGCTGTGGTGTCTTTCCTGGTTCGACTCCCGAAGTGCAAATTGTAGGTGGAATGCGTTTGCTCAATCGTACCTACAACATGTGGAAGGCGGTTCCTGATGCAGAACAACGATTGAAGTTTACCTTGGCCTCTTACAACGCTGGACCATGTCACATTCAAGATGCGCAAAACTTAGCACGTGCAACCGGACTAAATCCACTTATTTGGGATGGAAATGTTGAGGAAATGGTTCGTCACCTGGATGAACCGAAGTATTACCGCTCGGAACATGTGCGTTGCGGTGCCTATCGTGGACACGCGGTTTCCTACGTGAAAAAAGTATTCGCTATTTATACGTCCTGGAAGTAAATGTCACGTGTAGAAGGGAAGGTATTCATTGTTCAAGGTCCAACAGCTTCTGGGAAAACCACGCTTGCTATTCAACTTGCGCTCCATCTAAATACGGAAATTATCTCGGCGGATTCTCGTCAATTTTATCAGGAAATGTCCATTGGTACTGCAAAACCAAGTGCTGCGGAATTAGCTCAAGTGAAACACCATTTCGTTCATTCCCATTCGATACATCAGGAAGTTTCTGCCAGTCAGTTTGCAGGAGAAGCAAAGCCAATTTTGGATGATTTATTGATTCAAAATAAGGCCGCTGTAATTGTTGGAGGTTCCGGAATGTTTATAGATGCCTTGACACTCGGATTAGATGATATTCCACATGACAAAGGAATTCAGGAAAAATGGATTAGTCTGTATGAAACGGAAGGACTAACATTTCTTCAAAACGAATTAGCGCGATTGGATCCCGTTTATTTTTCTGAAGTGGATACCCTCAATCCTGTTCGACTTATTCGCGCGCTAGAAGTTATTGACCTGACTCAAAAGCCATTTTCGGAATCCAGAAAAGGTCAAGTTAAGCATGATTATGATATCGTTCGTGTTGGCATTGACTGGGAACGGTCTGATTTATATGCGCGCATTGATGAGCGTGTTGGTTTAATGATTGAAGCGGGCTTGTTGAATGAGGCAAAATCCTTGTTTCACCTGCGTCAACTAAAAGCACTAAACACGGTAGGATACTCGGAATTCTTTCGCTATTGGGATGATGAATTCAATTTCGATGAAACCGTCGAAAAAATTAAACAACACACTCGAAATTACGCAAAACGTCAACTAACTTGGTTAAAACGCTACGACGATTTAATCGCATTGAATCCATATTTGCCGGATTCACTCATTGAACAACTTGCGCAACGAATAGAGCTTTCAGACAGAAGTCTTTGATGAACGCAAGTCGATCCACTATGCTTTGGTTAAAGAAATGTTAAAAAAAGATCGACTAACTAAATTAAAGGCATATTCGTATCATAAAACTTACAAATTCCTATGAAAAATATTCTGACATTTTTGTTTTTGGTTTGTGCATCAATGACATACGCGCAAAAAATCCGCTTGAAAGTAGAAGGACAAAAGGACACCACGGTGTTTTTAATTAAGTACTTCGGTTCTCGCCTGAATTATGCAGATACCGCTCAAATGAAAAACGGAGAGGTGGTTTTTGATGGCAGAAAACAAAAACCGGGGATTGTTGGACTCTTATTGCCAGGACAAAAATATTTTGAGTTTGTTTACAACAACGAAGAAATTCAATTGGAGACAAAAGGTCCGGATTTCATGGGGAATTTGGTGATTAAGAAATCCGAGGAGAATAAAATCTTTATTCCATACGTGAAGTACATCAGCTCCAAAAAAGGAGAAGCGAACAAATTAGCGGAACAACGTGCGAAATTAAAGGATACCGATGCGGAGTACAAAACACTGAGCGAAACAATCGACGCATTGAATAAAGAAGTGGAAGATTATCAGAAGAATCTCGTTGAGAAATACCCAACGATGCTTGGTGGTAAAATTGTAAAAATGTCCTTGGATGTCTTTGTTCCTGAGTTACCAAAAAACGAAAAAGGTGAAGTAATCGATTCGAATTTCCGTTACAAATATTATTTCGAACATTATTGGGATAACGTTGATTTAAAGACAGATGCGTTAGTAAATAATCCTATTTTCCACAATAAACTAGAGTATTACTTTGGTAAAAACATGATGATCCAACACTGGGATACCATTATCAAATATGCCTTCAAATTCTGTGATGGACTTGATCCGAAATCAAAAATGTATGAATACAGCGTTGGATGGATTGCCTCAACCTTTGGAAAGAGTCAAATTATGGGAATGGACAAAGTCTACATTTACATGTTGAATCGCTACTTCTGTACAACGGATCCGAAAACAGGTAAATCCCCAGCTACGTGGGTTGCAGAGGATAAATTTGAGGAGCTTTGCAAGGACTTGAAATGGAAAATGAACTTAGTGGTTGGTGCAAAGCCGTATAACCTCATTTTGCGCGATACTTCTGATACAAAATGGTTGGATTTTTACTCGCTAAAATCTGAATATACCATCCTTTATTTCTGGGATCCAGAATGTGGACATTGTAAAAAAGTGACGCCAAAATTGGTGACGCTTTATAATGAGAAGTTCAAGAACCGCAACATCGAAGTGTTCTCAGTAGGAAAAGGAATTGGGAAAGATTTCGAATCATGGAAAAAGTATATTCGTGACAATAATTTGAATTTTATCAATGTTGCTGTCACAAATAGCATCTACGAAATTGCGAAGGCAACGCCAGAAAAATTGGTTCCTATATATGCAGGCGAGAAAGGAAAGCCAACAACATTGGAGTCCTTGAATTTCCAAACGACCTATGACTTATATTCCACTCCGAGAATTTTCGTTTTGGATAAAGACAAGAAAATTATTGCGAAAAACTTATCCATTTCTCAATTAGAAGATTTGATGGATAACCTTCAAGGAAAGAAAGATTTACCAAAATTATTTCAAGAAGATAAGGAAGAAGCTGAACACATGCAGCAGAACAACTAACTTTGTTGCATGATAGATGCACTTCGCTTACAGATTGAAAAAAGCCAACAGGTTTTAATCACTACACATAAATCTCCCGATGGTGATGCCATTGGGAGTGTTGTTTCATGGTATTTCTTTTATAAAAACATGGGCAAAAAAGCACATGTGCTGATTCCGGATCGTCCAGCTGATTTCTTGCTTCCCTTTTTAAAGGATGTGGATTATTCCATTTTCGACCAAGGATTCGACCTGAATATTGCCGACTTCGATACTTTATTTTGTTTGGATTACAACGGTGCAGGTCGAGTAGGTAAGGACATGGAGTCTTTTGTCTTAGAGTTTCCTGCAACGAAAGTCATGATTGACCATCACCCGCATCCACAGGACTTCTGTCAAATCACGGTTTCTCGTCCTGAAGTGTGTTCAACCGCTCAACTGATCTTCGAATGCATCGAGGAGATGGGCTTGTTGCCCGTCATCGATGAAGCAATCGGGAATGGCATCTATTTAGGTATGCTTACGGATACAGGATCTTTCCGCTTTCCGTCGGTTAAAGCCAAAACACACGAAGTACTTGCGTATTTATTGAAAATCGGGGTGAATCATGTCGATATTCACGAGGCCATTTATGACGTAAATACCGTTTCTCGTTTGCAATTACGTGGATACGCCATCGCGGAAAAACTCGAGCTATTTCCAGGATTACCCATTGGATTAATCAGTTTAACACTAGAAGAATTACGTCGCTTCGATTATCAAAAAGGCGATACAGAGGGACTCGTAAATGTCATTCTATCGATAGAAGGTATTTCCATTGCGGCATTCTTTGTGGAGCACGAAGATGGAATAAAAATCTCGTTCCGTTCCAAAGGAAAGTACTTTGTCAATGAGTTTTCTAATAGAAATTTTATGGGTGGTGGACATCAATATGCCGCTGGTGGATTTTCAAATGATTCCTTAGCTGTAACAATTCACCGCTTCCGTTCGTTAGTAGGAGAGTTAACACCGACGAAATGATACGATTTTCCTTCCTGTTCATGCTACTGTTTCTGTTCGCTTGTCGAGCTGAAAAAACGAAGGATTCCGCTGCGAAAAAGTGGGGGACGGCCCATTCGGTGGACTTTAATCAGGAATTGAATGCCAGAGAGGACATTAAAATCAAGCTTTTTTTAGCACATCACCAAGAGTTAAAAATGGATTCTACAGTGAGTGAATCCGGTTTGCGTTTCATGCGTTACTTCCATGGAATTGGTCCAGGCCTTGCGAAAGTCGGACAGGAAGCGATTATTCGTGTGAAAATCGAGTTGCTTGATGGACGTGTGTGCTATGAAACAGCGAAAGATGAAATCGAACGCGTGGTGATTGCTAAAAGTGAAAAAGAAACGGGAATTCATGAAGCCTTGCAACTCATGATGAAAGGTGACAAAGCAAAATTAATCCTTCCAAGTTATCTGGGACACGGACTGTTAGGAGATCGAATGAAAATCCCGCCGCAAAGTGTTTTGTATATTGACCTTCAACTAATTGATATTAAGTAATGAATCGAATTATTATCTGCATCTTGGTCCTGACGTTGGCCGCCTGTCACACAACGACGGGAAAGAAAACAAATCCCGTTAAAAAGGACATTCAGAAACCACTGAAGAAGTCTGATGAAATTGACAAGGAATTTAAATCGACTAAAGACAATTTGAAATCCTTCGAAAAAGGCAAAGTGGCAGATGCGAAAACATTTAGCAATGGCCTTGTCATTAAATGGATCCTCAAAGGAAAAGGCAGAAAACTTAAAAAAGGGGAGATGGCGCTAATCGATTACCGTTTGGCCCTTCCGGATGGAAAAATTGTCGATGGAAACAACCGCATCAAAATGCCATTTATTCCATTTGTAATTGGGTATAACATGCAGACCCCAGGTTGGGACCTAGCATTTCAAGAACTGACACCTGGTGATTTTGTCAAAGTGGAAATTCCTGCAGAATTGGCATTGGGAACGAAAGAAATAAAAGGCGTTATTCCGGCAAATTCACCTCTTTGGCTTTATGTGAAAGTGGTGGCACTTGTTACTCCAAGCATTCATGAGGACGGAGTTACCTCTTGGAAAATAAAAGATGGAGAAGGAGTTAGCTTAGCAAAGGATCCGAGTAAGGAGTTGTCTTTTCATGCGATGGTTTCCACCGAATCGAAAGCGTCTGTCATGAATACGCGTTTAGGGAATTATCCATTAAAATACACACCTGGACAAAAAACGATCGTTCCAGGATTGAGGAAAATCATGAAGAATGCAAAAAAAGGCGAGCGCTATTTTATCATTCTCGATGCACCTCAAGCTTATGGTACTCGTGGTTATGCTGATTTAGTGAAGCCAAATGAGCAGGTGTTTTACAATATTGAAATCATGGATATCAGGGCCATGTAAAAGGAATTCACTATCTTTGAAATCCTTATTTTATTGAACTTGACCCGTAAATTTCTACATATTGTTTTTTTCTTCGCTTGCTTGAGCTCTCAAGTGTTGGGGCAACGAGCATTGGATACAGTAGATACGGAAATTGGAAAGGTGATTATTTATTCCAACAAAACATGGGCCCTTTACAATCCGTTTAAGTTTGATGGCATCATGAATGCCCGCATTCATAAAATCATGACGGAGGATCAGGATGTGCCTTTTACGCTTACGTGGAATAATGAAGTGTGTTTTACCAGCCGAAATGATTTGTCCAAGTTGAAAGATACGATTTGGCTTTGCGTAAATGATGAACAAAACGATGGGTTTTCCATGCCAACGAAAGGAATAGTGACGTCGCGTTATGGGTATAGAAGTGGACGTTACCATAATGGAATTGACATCGGATTGAATGTTGGAGATACCGTTTATGCCACATGGTCTGGGAAAGTACGTTACGCGAAATATAATGATGGTGGATTCGGGAACCTCGTAATCCTTCGTCATGGAAATGGCTTGGAAACGTTTCATGCCCATTTAAGTAAATTTTTAGTTTATCCGGATCAAGAGGTGAAAGCTGGTGATCCAATTGGACTTGGCGGAAATACGGGAAGGTCTTTCGGACCCCACTTGCATTTCGAGATTCGTTTTTACGATGCGCCAATGAATCCAGAAGAAATCATTGATTTCGATAAACGATTATTAAAGAATGAAAACTTGTTTGTCCACAAAGGACTATTTCGTCCGGGTGCTAAACCGACAGATTATTATGAGGAGCATCCCGCGGAAACACCAACGGCTGTTACGCCACCACCTGTTGTCGTGCGTGCTCCACAAGTTAAATATTACCAAGTCCGTTCTGGAGATACCTTAACGGAAATTGCGGACAGAAATCGAACCACCGTTTCGAAAATATGTTCATTAAATGGAATTAAACCAACAACTGTTCTTCAAGTGGGGAAAAGTTTAAGAG
>JBEDCT010000002.1:0-2862 GCA_041176665.1 Bacteroidota bacterium
CAATCGGCTCCGTGGCGCAACTGTATAGCGCACTGGATTTCGGCTCCAGCGGTTGTGGGTTAGAATCCCTCCGGGGTCACAAGCAAAAACCCAGCACGTAGTGCCGGGTTTTTTGTTTTTACCGCGTTCAAAATTTATTTTGATAAGCGCTTAAAAACAAAAATCCCGAAAATTGCACAGCAATTTTGGGTTTGTGCTTGCGATGAACAAATCCATGGGAAAACGCGATAGCGTAATCCGATAGACAGAAAGAGAGCGAGAGCGAGAGCGAGCAACGAGAGCGATGAACAAAACCTTTGGAAAACGCCCTAGCGTAATCCGATTCGGAAGAAAGAGATCGAGAAAGAGAGCAAAAATCGAGATCGATAAACTATTTTCCTTTCTTCATCTTTTCACGTCAATTTCAAGAGAATTTTCTATTGCCTATGTTGTGTGCCAATGGATAAAATTATCAAGATTCTTTGTACAGTTTTTTCCTAAAATAAAATGCAAGGTTCACAAGTGCAATTAATGCGGGAACTTCGACAAGTGGACCAATAACACCAGCAAAAGCTTGTCCCGAGTTGATGCCGAATACACCAATGGCAACGGCGATGGCTAATTCGAAATTATTACCTGTTGCGGTGAAAGCAATAGCAGTAGATTTGGAATAGTCAGCCCCAAAATACTTTCCAATGAAAAAACTAACAATGAACATGATTGTGAAATAAATAACGAGTGGAATGGCGATTCGCACAACATCCATGGGGATTTCGACTATTAATTGTCCTTTTAAGCTAAACATCACGATAATGGTGAACAAAAGTGCGATGAGGGTAAGCGGTGAAATTCTTGGAACAAATTTCGTTTGAAACCATTCTTCTCCTTTGATTTTAATCAGGACATAACGGCTCGTTATTCCCAAGAAAAATGGAAGCCCGAGGTAAATGCCCACACTTTCGGCGATTTGACCAATACTGATATCCACTTTAAAACCAGCGAAACCAAAATAAGGGGGAAGGATGGTGATGAAAACGTATGCGTAAACGCTGTAAAGTAACACTTGGAAAATACTATTCAATGCGATTAATCCTGCGGCATATTCTCTATTTCCGTCTGCCAAATCATTCCACACAACAACCATAGCGATGCATCTGGCTAGTCCAATTAGAATAACCCCAATCATGTACTCTGGATAGCCGCCAAGAAACAGCAAAGCTAAAACGAACATCAAAATCGGTCCAATTACCCAATTGAGGAGAAGGGAAGAAGTAAGGACTTTTACATTCGTAAAAACCAAGTTCATTTTGGAGTAGTTCACTTTGGCAAGTGGTGGATACATCATGAGGATGAGTCCAATTGCCAATGGAATATTCGTGGTTCCTTTCGACATCGAGTTGATGAAACTAGTGCTTGATGGAATGAAATGTCCAATTCCGACACCGATAAGCATCGCTAAGAAAATCCATGCGGTGAGAAAACGATCGAGGAAACCTAATTTTTTTCTTTGAACGACTGG
This sequence comes from Bacteroidota bacterium, assembly GCA_041176665.1. GTDB lineage: Bacteria > Bacteroidota > Bacteroidia > Flavobacteriales_D > Crocinitomicaceae > UBA952. Next base: position 1,499 of record JBEDCT010000002.1, read on the forward strand.
GGAACAATTGGTTGTAGACATAGTGGGTTAGTGTATGTTGTGACTAATTTGAATTTGGCAAACTTGGTTTAGTGTATTCTCGAAAAAACATAAAGGCATTCAAGCGCAATTTGCTCCGATCTTTCGAGGTATTTTTGATCTTGTTGAACGGATCCGTCAAATGCTTTTGGGTCGTCATAGGTGGTTCCAACACGCAGTTCAACACCTGGAATAAATGGACAATTTTCTTCAGCGTCGGAACAGGTCATGATGGCAGCGAAGTTCGAATGAGGATTAAAATCATCGTCATAAACTTTCGAGAAACACGTCGTTGTTTCCTCCAAGCTAAAACGAACAGTGAACGTAGCGTTAGCGTCAATAGTATCAGGGATGACACTAAATCCAGTGGACTCAAGTGCTTTAATGGCATTCGGATGAAAGGCAGTTGCTTCTGTCCCTCCTGAGTAAGTGTGCACATCTGTAATTTGGAAATAATGTGCCGCAACACGAGCCCAAATTTGACCAAAATGACTCCTTCTCGAATTGTGCGTGCAAACGTACATCAGATGTATCGCTTGTTTGGAGTCCTTTTTTACTTGAATATAGTTCGAGATTTTCTCCAGAAGGATTTTTCGGTCTTCAGAAATCGATTGGAATTCTTGAACAAGTCGGTCGCAATGTGATTGAATCTGTGGAAACATACGCTATGAAAAGTGAATTAACAACAAGAGGAACCTGAGGAAGGTGAGCAACTGGCAGCTTTATTTTCTTTCACCAATTCAACCAAGGGTAGCGGACGTTTTTCAACAGGAATCCCGCAAGAATCTTCAGCTAGGCAGTTTGTTTGAGTGGATGTTAATTGAAAGAAACCGTCAGTATAATTTAGGCCATATCGGCCAATGGTATCGCTTTGGTATTCAACTTCAATGTCAAGTTCCGAATCAATGCCCAATGTTTGCTCTGAAAGCTCAATGATGTCTAGTAGTTTGGATGGTGCCAAGCGATGATCAAAATCACGTGCTTCCCATAGTTGGAAATTTACCGCCTTGCTTTCTCTAACAGTACCTCCGCAATCAATAAACTTTCTTGTTACGATACCAACTTCGGTTACGTGGAAGTGTTCTGGAACAAACAGTTTAGATGGAAGTTGAAATGCGATTGTTTCTAACTCAGTTAATAGATTTTTGATTTCTGACAGTTTCATTCTTTTTGTTTTTAGCTTAACAACATTTGTTGTTCTTCACGATTAATGCGTTATTAATCTCGTTTAATTTGTGTGTGAGTTGAGTAAAGTTTTCTTGGTCAATGCAATAACAAATCGACTTTCCTTCGATGCTTCCTTTTATCAGCCCAGCTTCTTTTAACTCACGTAAGTGTTGTGATAC
>JBEDCT010000003.1:0-11755 GCA_041176665.1 Bacteroidota bacterium
CTATTAACATAACCTTAACTTTTGATTAATTTTCGGATTAAAATGTCGGCGTTTCTTTGCATCTTGAATTAATCCCGCTTTATGAAGACCTATTTTCGCTTTTTCACCTTACTCATTTTCAGTTCTATACAACTTATATCCTTTGCTCAATCAGGAAGTATTTCCGGGGTTATTAAGGATAAAAACAATAATAATCCATTAGAATCTGCCAAAGTTATGTTGATGGGAGTCAACAAAATGGCTATTTCTGATGCTACTGGAGCATTTACATTCGCTACTGTAGAGGCAGGAACTTATGCAATAGAAGTGCGATTTATGGGTTATTTGTCCCAAAAAGTAGAGAACATCATCGTTAAACCTGGACAAAACACAGAAGTGAACTTTGACATGGATAACGCGACCAAGACGGAGAAAGATGTCAAGATTATTTTACAAACAAAACCGAAAGGTGACGCGGAAATTACCAAAATGCAGTTGAATCAAGGTGGATTAGTAGATGGTATCAATAAAAGCACATTTATTAAAACACCAGACGCACGTGTGTCTGATGTATTTAAACGCATCAGTGGAGCAAGTGTACAAGACAATAAATTTGTTGTTGTGCGTGGTTTAAGTGATCGCTATAACTTCGCTCTTATCAATGGAGCATCACTTCCAAGTACAGAAAGTGACAGAAAAGCTTTTGCCTTCGATATTTTTCCATCCAACATGTTGGAAAATCTATTTGTGATGAAAAGTGCGACACCTGAACTTCCAGGCGAATTTGCGGGTGGAGTTATTGATATCAAAACACTAGAACCGCGTGATGAAGCATTTCAAAACATTCAAATAGGTGGTGCTTACAACAGCATCAGCACCTTTAAAAACTTTAAAACGTATGCGAGTGGAAACTCCGACATTTTCGGTTTAGGGTCAAACACACGTCAAATACCAGAAGGGCTTCCTTCCACAGCAGAGTTTAACGCACTTACCAACGAACAAAAAGCGGGATACGCGAAAAACATTCCTAATTCTTGGGGTGCTTCTAACATGACGGCAATGCCTAATCTGAGCTTGCAATATTCGATTGGAAATATGTTTAAGCTGAAAAACAAACAAAAATTTGGTTACGTTTTTGCTTACTCTTACACAAATAGTTTTCAGTTCAATTACGTAACGAGAAGAGAATTCGAAGAACAAGCTACTGGAGTAGTTACTAAAAATGAATTGCGTGATTCTGCTTACACACATTCTGTTCTTAACACAGGAATGCTTAACCTAAAATACCAATTGAATCCTAAAAACGACATTCAATTGAAAACCTTGTATTCTATTAGTGCAGATGACAAGGTGAATATGAGAAATGGTAAACGTGACATGGATGTTGAATCAGTATATAGTGAGAAATCTACGAACTTCTGGTATACACAAAATAACTTGTTAAGCAGTCAGTTAATCGGTAATCACACCATTAAAGATAAAATCAAACTTTCATGGAATACAGGAATCAGCGATATCTCACGTCAAATTCCTTTCCTCAGAAGAACAGTTTACCAGCAAGTGGATACCACACTACCTTACTTTGCCGTTATTCAAGCAAATGACATTTCTACACTTGGCGCAGGAAACATGTTCTGGTCGAATTTGGATGAACGCATCTACAGTGGTCGATATGATGGGTCGTATCAGCTTGGAAATGATGAGTCGAAAAACTTCTTGAAAGCAGGTGGTATGCATCAATACAGAACACGTTCATTCGACGCGAGAAACCTTGGATTCAGTAAAGTGGATCCTGTGGGAAGCTCTAGTTTTAATTCTAACCTACTTCTATTAGCGGAAGACCAAATTTTTAGCACAGAGAACCTTGGTGTAATGGCCGACGGTCAAGGTGGATTCAAATTAGAAGAAGGAACAAATGTGGATGATAGTTACCAAGCATCTTCTTTCTTAAATGCAGGATATGCAATGATTGATGCGCGACTATTCAAAAAATTAAGAATTGTCACTGGAGCCCGCGTGGAGTCATACAATCAGCAGTTTCACTACATCGAATTCGGTTCAAATGAGCAAAAAGACCTAGATACAACGGTTGTGGATTTATTACCATCCATCAATTTAACCTACAGCTTCACAAAACGTTTCCAATTCAGAGCGAGTGCTTCAAGAACATTATCTCGTCCTGAATTCCGTGAACTTGCACCATTTACGTTTTACAACTTCTTGAACGATAATTTAACATCCGGTGATCCTGAATTACAACGTGCACTTATCAATAATTATGATGCACGATTAGAATACTTCCCTGGCGAAGGACAAGTAATCAGCGTATCAGGATTCTATAAAGACTTCCAAAATCCAATCGAATTAATCCTTCGTACTGGTACTTCCGGAACACCAGAACTATACTACCGAAATGTTGGAGCGGTTAAAAGTTACGGTGCTGAAGTTGAATACCGAATGAAATTAGATTTCTTGAGTAAAGACACTAGCTCTTTCTGGAAAAACTTTACCTTCTATACAAATGCTTCACTTATACAATCTAAAGTTGACTTAAGCGATGTGTCAGGACAAGGAGAATATCCAAACTCCTCTCGACCAATGCAGGGTCAATCACCTTTCATCATCAATGCAGGTCTTTTCTACACGAATGAGAATGCCCTGAATGTAAGTTTATCATACAACCTAGTAGGACAAAGAATTGCTATCGCTGGAAGTATTCAAGAACCTAGTGTTTGGGAAAACGGTCGTAATGTATTGGACTTCCAAATTTCAAAAACATTCAAGGATAAATACGAAGTAAAATTAAATGTGAAAGATGCCTTAGCTCAAGACTTAGTATTCTTCCAAGACATAAATAAAAATCAAAAATACGACAAAGGAGTTGACAGTGCTTGGCAAGAAATTACCTTTGGTCAGACCGTTAGCTTGTCCCTGAAGTACAAGTTCTAACCACCTGTTATCGATGTTATTATAGGAAAGCGGCTTAGGCCGCTTTTTTTGTTTGTTAACATACGGGTAAATTTCTTAACAAACTCTTAAAATAGAATTAAGGGTCCAATAACAAAGGAGCTGTGATTACGTCGGAACTTTGTTGCGATAAAAAAAACAAAAAAAAATGAAAAAAAACTTTTTACTAAGCGCCGCATTATTTGCTAGCACAATGTTAAGTGCACAAGATGCATTTTGGTCTGTGACCAACTACAAAGGGGCATTTCCGGTAACGGACAATACACCTGCTACTGACTGGACATCAGGATGGTCGAACTTCGATCCTGAAAACACGGTTTATCCAACAACAATTACAACTGTCTCTGCAGACATCACAACCAACACAACGTGGAGTGGTGTGATTAAATTGCAGAACAAAGTGTATGTCAAAAACAACGCGACATTAACAATTGCTCCTGGAACCATCATTCGTGGTGACAAATTAACACAAGCTACGCTTATCGTAACTCGTGGAGCTAAAATGATTGCAGACGGAACGGCTAGTAACCCTATCGTATTTACTTCAAACGAGGCTGTAGGCGCTCGTAATGAAGGTGACTGGGGTGGAGTTGTGATGTTAGGACTTGCTAAAAACAATCAACCAGGTGGTGTAGCAAACATTGAAGGTATTGTGCCTACAACGGATACACAATTCGGTGGTAACTTCGATACGGATAACTCCGGAATCGTTCGTTATGTTAGAATTGAATTCGCAGGTATCGCACTTGAGCCAAATAAAGAAGTAAATGGAATTACTTTTGGATCAGTAGGAAGCGGAACAATCGTAGATAACGTTCAAGTTTCTTTCAGTGGAGATGATTCTTTCGAGTGGTTTGGTGGAACCGTTAACGGTAAACACTTAATCGCATACAGAGGATTAGATGATGATTTCGATACTGACTTTGGTTTCAGAGGTAAAATTCAATTCTTCTTGTCGATTCGTGACAAAGATTTATTTGATGCTCCAGGAGACTCAAACTGTTTTGAATCAGATAACGACGCAGCTGGATCAACAGCACAACCTAAAACAATGCCGATTTTCTCTAATGGTACCATCGTAGGTCCAAAAGGAAATGGAACAATTGCTTTACCTGTTGGAGAGAAATTCGAAAAATCATTCCGTTTGAGAAGAAATACAGCTACGTCTGTATTCAATACATTAACAACTGGATGGGAAAAAGGACTTTCTATCGAAGGAACTGCGGTTGTAAATAACGTAAACGGAGATACACTAGTTTTCGCAAGCAACAATACCGTTAACTACGCAAATAACACCAATACAATCTTCAATGCTGGAACAAGTGGTGGTGCAGCTTCTAACTCAGCTTTCTACACATCTTTCTGGGGTCCAGATGGAAATGATTCTACACAAACAATTGCTCAAATCAACTGGGTGAATTTATTCCCTGCATTAGGAGTTACTCCAGATGCTCGTTTAGGCGCTGCTTCAGTAGCGGGGTCAGGTGCGAACTTTATGCACCCGAAATTCTATAGTATTGCAGTTCCAACAACAAGTGCAGCTTCTTACACGTACTGTGCTGGTGCTACTGCTTCTGCTTTAACAGCAAATGCTTCTTTGGGTAACACATTACGTTGGTACACGCAAGCAACAGGTGGTACATTTACAACTACTGCTCCAACACCTTCAACAACAACTGCTGGAACATTTACGTATTATGTAAGTCAAGCTAACGTAAACAATGACGAAAGTCAACGAATTGCGATTAACATTACCGTAAATGCTTTACCTGCGACACCAACAATTACTGCTAACGGAGCAACAACGTTCTGTACAGGTGGATCAGTAGAATTGGCTTCTAGTTCAACTACAGGAAACGTTTGGTCAACGACTGCAACTACATCAACAATTACAGTTACAACTTCTGGAACTTACTCTGTAACAGCAACAGATGTAAACGGATGTGCTGCAACTTCTGCTGCTACAACAGTGAACGTTTCTAACGCTCCAGCTCCAACAATCAATGCTACATCAACACAAGCATGTTCTGGTGATGTAGTAACGATTACAGCTTCTACTTCTGATAGCTACTTATGGTCAACTGGTGCAACAACACAAAGCATCGACGTTACTGCAACTGCTGCTAACGTAAACGTTGTCACAACAAATGCAAATGCATGTAACGGTGTTGGTGCTTCTGCTCCAATTACAGTAACATTCAATGCAACTCCAACTGCTGCTGGAACAATGACTTTGGCTGGAAATGTTGCGACATTTACCAATACATCTACTGGAGCAACTTCTTACTCTTGGGATTTTGGTGACTTCACAAACTCATCTGCTGTAGCACCAGCTCACGCATATGCTGTGAACGGAACATACACAGTTGTTTTGACTGCTATCAACGGAAACTGTACAGATACAATTTCTTTCTTAGTAGATGTAACTGTTGGATTAAATGAAATTGCACCAAGTTCAAACTTGACAATCTTCCCTAATCCAGCAAACGAAACAGTAAACGTTGCTTTTGATCAAAACACAAATGACCTAATTCAAATCGAATTAATCGATGCAACTGGTCGTGTTATTGCGCAGAATCAATCTATTGAAATTGGTGCTAACAATGTATCATTCGATGTAACAACTCTTTCTTCAGGATTCTACACAGTACGTTTGACAAATGCAAACGGAACTGAGAATCAGAAATTGATGATTCAAAAATAATCTCACTTATGGCTGCTAAACTTCGGTTTAGCAGCCTTTTTTTTTATCCCTATGGAAAACGCGAAAGGACATACCATTTTAATCGTTGACGATGAACCAGATATCCTGGAATTCCTTTCTTATAACATCCGAAAAGAGGGATTTAAAGTATATGTGGCTTCCAATGGACAAGAAGCTTTACGAATTGTTCAGCAAATAAATCCTTCGCTGATTTTATTAGATGTGATGATGCCTGTCATGGATGGGATTGAAACCTGTCAAATCATTCGCAAAGATTTAAATCTAAACCAACCCATTATTGCTTTTTTGACCGCACGCACTGAGGACTACGCTCAAATTGCAGGCTTTGAAGCAGGAGCGGATGATTACATCAATAAACCAATAAGACCAAGGTTACTGTTGAGCAAAATTGATTCATTGCTCAGAAGAACCAAAACATCCGAAAAACAAGTAGATTCTGCTGTTCAAATTGACCGAGATAGATTTCTTGTCGTTGTAAACGGTGAGTCTTTAACATTACCTAAAAAGGAATTTGAACTACTTGAATTACTTGCTAGCAGACCCGGAAAGGTCTTTAATAGAGATCAAATTCTTTCCGTTGTTTGGGGTAACGAAACCATCGTTGGAGAAAGAACCATCGATGTTCATATCAGAAAATTGCGTGAAAAGCTTGGAGATGATTATATTCGCACTATAAAAGGTGTCGGATATACCTTCAAGGATAAATGAAAACAGCAAGACCAAGCGTACTAATATTTTATGGGAGTGTAGCATTTATGCTTATCAACTTCTTGATGACACTAGTTGTTCATAATAGCATTCTCCCCTTGAGCAAAAACCTCATCATTGCCATACCCGTTTTATCGGGAATCTTTGCTTACCTCGTTTTTTATTTCCTATTAAAAGGATTTATACAATACAGACTTTCCCTTATCTACCGATCTATTCAGATTAAACAACCGGAGAATGTCACTTTCGCTAAATCGATTGACTCACTCATGGAGGATGCCGAAAAGAATGTGGCAGAATGGAAAGAAAATAGTACCATTGAAATCTCCAAACTTAAAGAACAAGCTGCCTTCCGAAAAGAATTTCTTGGAAATTTAGCCCACGAATTAAAAACACCTGTTTTCTCGATCCAAGGATACTTACTCACCTTGCTTGATGGCGGTCTTGAAGACCCCAATGTTAATCGAGCTTTTTTGGAACGAGCATCGAAATCAACCGATAGAATCACCGGAATTCTTGAAGACCTTGATCAAATTACACGAATGGAAACGGAAAATCTGCGTCTCGAAATTCGTTCCTTTGACATCATTGAATTACTGAAAGAGTCCTTCGAGTCTTTTGAACTCATCGCCAAAGAAAAAAATTACCAGTTACTTTTAGAGAAAACCTTCACTTCTAAATACGTTCAAGCCGATCGAAATAAGTTAGGACAAGTGTTCACGAACTTAATTTCAAATGCCATCTCATACGGCAAGGAAAATGGAACATTAATGGTTTCTGTTTTGGATATCAACGATCACTTCCTTTTAGAGTTTAAAGATAATGGTCCCGGAATTGAGCCTCACCACCTATCTCGTTTATTTGAGCGCTTTTACCGTGTGGAAAAAAGTAGAAATAGAAATGAGGGAGGTTCTGGACTCGGACTCGCCATCGCAAAGCACATTGTCGAATCTCACGGTCAATCCATTCAAGTTAAAAGTCAAGTTGGCGTGGGAACAACCTTTGTTATTACTGTGGAGAAAAGTAAAAATACAGGTCCAGTTAGCTCGCGTGGCATTCCTTTGAAATAAATAGCCGGATTTATTCCTACCTTTATTTCCAAGCTTCAACATGAGTCAATCCGAAAAACAAATCTTCTCGCTCAAACAAGTCGTACAGTCCATCCAAAAGACGATTGAAGAACGCTATTCAACCAATTATTGGGTGAAAGCAGAAATGCACAAGATGAATCGGTATCCTAGTGGACATGCTTTTCCAGAACTCGTTCAAAAAGATGATGGGAAAATTGTCGCACAAATAACGGGAACAATCTGGAAACAACAACTCGAACGAATCAACGAAGCCTTTATCAATGTTGTAAAGGAACCATTACAAGATGGAAAAACCTTGCTTTTATTGGTCAAAATCAACTATCACCCAACTTTTGGACTCACCCTTCAAATTTTAGACATCGATCCCTCCTATTCTCTCGGAGAATTGCAACGAGAACGTGAGGAAACATTGAAAAAGTTGGAGTCCTTAAAGCTCATCAACCGCAATCAATCCAGAGAATTTCCGCTTTTACCCAAACGGATTGCCATCATTTCTGGAGATTCAAGTAAAGGACTCTCTGATTTTTATCAAGTACTACAAGAAAATCCTTACCATTACTTCTTTGAAACTACGCTTTTCGAAGCATACGTCCAAGGGGATTTAGCAGTGAATTCCATTTGTACTGCACTAAAAAAAATAGAAGAATCCATTGACCAATTTGATGTGGTTGTGATTGTTCGCGGCGGTGGAGCTGAAGTGGGCATGACTTGCTACAATCATTTTGACCTGTGTAAGGCTATTGCCTCCTTTCCTATTCCCGTTCTGACAGGAATTGGACACTCAACAAATTTAACCGTAGCTGAATTGGTCGCTTATCGAAATGCCATTACGCCAACAAAATTAGCGGAGTTCTTGGTATTGACTTTCCGTGAATTTGATTTGGACATTCAACAATTGACCAAACAACTTTCTTTGGAAAGCGAACGATTACTTGCGATGAAAAATCAGAAACTTGTTGCACAAGCAAATGGATTGATCCAAGTTGTTCAAAAAAGAGTGCGAAATGCGAAAGAACGTTTTTTATCCCTACAATTTCAAGTGCAACATCAAAGCAGAAACCAATTAACAAAACACCAACAATCGATTGAAAACCAAGAAACGCGTTTGAAACCTCAAGTGCTTTTTTTCTTGGAAAAAGAAGAACAAAAAGTTCATCAGCTAGAAGAAAAAGTACAGTTTTTAGATCCGATTCATGTGCTCAAACGTGGATACAGCATCACACGAATCAATGGAAAAGCAATTGATGAACATGTGCTTATTGAGATCGACGCCGACATTGAAACACAAACCATTCAAGGAACCATCTCCTCAAAAGTTACTTCAATTCTGAAAACGAATTAATGTGTTCGGGTCATCGATTCCGGAACGCAAATAATAAAATCTGCGCGTCCCAAGTGTTCTTTATCTAGTTTGCGGACATCCTCTTGCGTAACAGTTGAGATAGTCAAGACCCGAATATCCGGCTGTTTTTGCTGCACATACCAAAGTATGCCTTGGTGAAAATCTGAATGAAAAGCACCGTTAAAATGCACATGTACACTTCCCTCTTTTCTTCCGGAATTCGCTAAAATAAATTGGGCCATCGTTGCGTCCTTAAACGCTTGTGACTCCACCATGTTCATCCCCATATTTACACCCATATGTCCACCCATCGTGAAAACTTCTCGATACTGAGATAGCGTCGTATCCACCTTGAAATCAATAGGTGCCATTTGCGCTTTGATGGTCAAACTTAAGGTGTCTAATGCTTTTCTGCCCTTCTTAAACAATAGCGAAGCATATTTTCGCTGAACATTTGACGCCACACAAAACAACTTGTTGGTTCTGGCAAATTCGACGATTGGCGCATAATCTGTCTCGTAATTGGGCCAAAGTCGCATCGTATCCTTGAACTGTTTTGCCGTTAAATTACCCGATATATATTGACTTAATAATGCTTGTTGGTCTTGCTCAAACATTTCAAATCCCAATTGTAAGTTTGACCCAACTTCCGCGTACATTTTTTTCGTTAATTCCAGCTGCAACCAATGCGAAATTGGATTGTCGTGAAATTCACCAAATAAGACAAGTTCCTTGTTTTCACTCGCATTGATTAACTTTTCAAATGTCGTTTTTTTGCCATTGGCAGTGTAAATAACATATGCAGGTTTATCTTGAGAAAAAAGTTGATGTATCTGAAAAAGAGACATTACGAGAAGGATGAGACTAAGTTGTTTCATTTGAAAGGATTAAGTTTTGTTCGACTAAATTTAATATATTTGATATAACCAAGGTGATTTATTCAATCACTTTTCGGTTTTTAACTAAACTGGATTTCACATGAGGATTTTATTTTTCACACTTTTATTCATTTGCACCAATACATTCGCCCAAACATGGAGCGGAGAAGTAGCGCAAATTTTCTACAATAAATGTACGAAATGTCATCATCCCGGAGGTGCAGCTCCCCTGTCACTCATGACTTTTAATGATGTGAGTCCAATGGCATCACTGGTATACCAATGCATCAACACCAATGAAATGCCGCCATGGCCACCGGATAATAACTACCAACAATATTTACACAATCGTTCTTTGAGTGCTTCAGAGAAATCGACCATTTTAACGTGGCTAGATCTTGGTTTCCCGGAGGGAAATGCGGCCGCTACCCCTCCGCCGCCCGTTTATTCGAATAGTTCCTATTTGGGAAATGGGGATCTGACTGTTCAAATTCCAACATATATGAGTAAGGCCCTTTCGCATGACGATTATGTGTGTTTTTCCATTCCAACAAATTTGACGCAAAACAGAATCATTAAGGCCGTAGAGGTGATTCCAGGAAACCGAGAAATTGTTCACCATGCGCTTGTGTATGTTGATCCAACAAGTGTAGAAAGCACGGATACCCTCGATGGAAATTGCGCGAGTCCGAGCAACGCATCCACGAAATTGGTCACCGGATTTACTCCAGGATCAACACCCATGATTTTACCGTCTGTTGACCCTCTCAAATTAGGCATCGATATTGGTCCGGGATCAAGTATTTACTTTGCCATGCATTATCCAATGGGAAGTTACGGCGAGTTTGATAGCACCAAGGTTATCATTCATTTTTACCCAGTTGGCACAACTGGAGTCCGGCAAATTTCTGCTGGACCGCTTATAGCGAACAACAACTTTTCCCTTCCCGCCAATCAGGAAACGAGTTTAACCGCACAATTCCCGCCAAGCGGAACAGGTCTGCCATCTAATTATTCCATCCTTTCCGTTTTTCCACACATGCATTTAATCGGCAAGAACATTAAAGCATATGCCTATAAGCAAAACTTGGATACCATTCCGTTCATCAATGTTCCTAATTGGGATTTCATGTGGCAAGATTTTTATTTTTTCCAGCACATGCAAAAAGTTCCAACTGGATACAAATTGAAGGGAGAAGCAACGTTTGACAATACCTTGAACAATCTGAATAACCCAAACAATCCACCTCAAAACGTGTACAGTGGATTTAACACAACCGATGAAATGTTTCTGGTTTACTTTCATTACCTACCTTATCAAAACGGTGATGAAAACTATGACTTAAATCAATTTGTTAATGCAAGTGTTGGAGAGTATCTACCGAATGAATCTGGTTCCATCCAGGTATTCCCGAATCCATTCAACAAAGGTTGCGACATTCATTTACCAGAGACATTAGGTATAGATGATCAAGTTTACCTGTACTCCTCATCTGGAGAATTGATTCGTAAACTGACTAATGTCAATGGTATTCAAGACTTACATTGGGACGGAAACAATGATCAAGGAAACCAGGTGTCGAACGGGATTTTCTATGTTTCCGCTAGAATTGGCAATCAATTGTTGTCAAAAAAGATAATGAAATTGGATTAATTTGCTCGAATTAACAGAATTTTCATATTTTTGCAGCCCTGATGGTCTCATGGCCGAGCGGTTAGGCACCGGTCTGCAAAACCGTCTACAGCAGTTCGAATCTGCTTGAGACCTCTGATAAAAAGCCCAGACAATTATGTCTGGGCTTTTTATTTCCCATCAATTTTCCGCCAAAAAACTTTAGAAAGGTTAAGATTCTGTTAAGTTTTTTTGGTTAGATTTATGGATTACCCGCGTTTTAGCATCATATTAAGTGAATTCGAGGTTAAAAATCTATAAAATGAGGAAATATCGAAACTTTCTACCCTATTGTTAGTTTAGGAAGTAACAAAAGTTTTATATATTTGGCATTCGAAAAATTTAAAAAATTAGAAACATTAAAATCTATTTATCATGAACAAAAACAAAAAG
>JBEDCT010000004.1:0-2766 GCA_041176665.1 Bacteroidota bacterium
ATGAAGACTTTAAAAGCGTATCCATGTACGATTTTGAAACAGGAATTGGGCGATTCGGGAATGGTGGAGGTAAGTATTCCACTTTCGCAGGAACGACTCATGAATGAATTGAAGTCCTATAAAGTTTAGTCCTTGAACTTGACTTTTTTGTAAGGGAAAATATCCGACATTTCACCGGAATAATAGAATTCATAGGCGACAGATCCAAACGTATATTCCTGTTCCCTGATTTTAAAGTTCGATCCACCCACCGATGGATTCTTTTTCGGCACCGATTTTTGATAGCCTAAATTGAACAAAGAAGCCAAAATCTCTGGACGATTGTCAATCGGGAATCCTGCTTTTTCCCATTGCGTTTTAATTTGCTTGATGTAAATCGCTGCATACAAATAAGAATAGTAATGATCTTTGTATTGCACCAAACGTTTCACGCGCAAACTCAAGGTGTCGTTGTGTTGGTTGTTGTAATTTCGGGTAGAGTCATAATCCAATATGTGTGCATAGTTATCGCCCAAATAATAAACGGACGTGGAATCTTTCAAATAGCGTTCGATGCGTTGCGCCGTATTTTCTTTGATTCCCGTTACTCCGTAAGATAAATTCGTTTCCAAAGCGAGGGTTTTTAACGGAGCGACAAAGGTTTTGAAGCGTTCGCGACGTGAGTTAAACAGGCGTACTTGTTCTCCCACCAAACAGGCAACAATCATGCGCGATTCGACACCAGCTGCTCGAGCGGCGGAATCGATGTAGCGTTTATCTTTTGCTACGGCCTCTTTGAAGTATTTCCATTCCATGATGTTCATCCAGTCAAAGGCGTTGAGTCCGCTTGCTTTGGCGTCCAATTTTCGCTTAGATTTTATTCGTTGTAGGGCTTTTTGATACGATTTTTTATCCTTTAATTTCAAGTCAATCGCGGCCAACATTTGCAGGGCTAACTTTTCATCCTTTGAACTTACCCAAGCGTCCATGATGTCACTGGCATTTTTCGGATAATATTCATGCAACAGGTTGATTCGTCCTAGGATTTCATTTCGGTATTGAACGATGTTCGAGCTATCGATTTGAAACGATTGATTGTATTTATCGTGAATTTGCTGGTAGTAGCGCGTATTGACATCCACTAATCCGGTGTCGTTGGTCAATTTAAATTTCATCGCGACATAGGTTCCCACTAAGAAAAAACCATAAATCGCAAAACTGTAAAGGAGAATAAGGTAAGGGATTTTAATCCATTTTTTCTGAAAAAAGGCGCGCATATTCGATGATTAACAGGGCTTTATACTGAGAAGAACGAAACAAGTTACGTTGATGGATATTTCTCCTGAAAATCCAAGGCTGTTTTCGTAGAAACGCTAATTTTGACACATGGCTTTAATAAAAGAATGTCGTGGATTTACGCCACAATTTGGTGAGGATTGCTACCTCGCAGAAAATGCAACGGTGGTTGGGGATGTCATTATGGGATCGGAATGTTCCGTATGGTTCAACGCTGTTGTTCGAGGTGATGTCAATTCCATTCGCATGGGAAATCGCGTGAATGTACAAGATGGTGCGGTGATTCACTGCACCTATGAAAAAACAAAAGTTAATTTGGGCAATCACGTGTCCATCGGACACAACGCGCTGGTGCATGGCTGTACGGTCGAAGACAACGTGCTGATTGGCATGGGGTCCATCGTCATGGATGATTGTTACATCGAAGCAAATAGCATCATCGCCGCTGGAGCCGTTCTGTTGGAAGGTACACGTGTCGAATCATGGAGCATCTATGCTGGCGTTCCCGCAAAAAAGGTCAAAACCTTGAGTCCAGAGTTATTTGCTGGCGAAGTGCAACGCATTTCCAATAATTACGTCATGTATTCTGGTTGGTTCAAAGAGAAAAAAGACTAACTTAACGTTTAAACGATTGATTATGAAAACCAAATTAACAACCATCATCTGTGCACTTGGAGCATTTCTTGTGTTAAACGCGTGTAAAGGATCGAAGAAAGTGCAGTGTGAATCCTATAGTCTTTCACAAACTGTTCAACAGCAAGATTTCGCTTCCAAATAAGCAGTTTCATTGATAATTCCTTTGTTTTTCTTTCTTTCTGAAGGAGAAATCGTAATTTTACTCAACAAATTTGAGTACTATGAAATACGATCGAATCGACTCCAATCTATACATTGCGAATAGAAAGAAATTCATCGAACGAATGACAGCTAACACTTTGGCGGTCTTTAATTCCAACGATATTTTCCCAATCAGTGCAGATAGCACCATGCCTTTTCAACAGCACCGTGATATTTTGTATTTATCGGGCGTTGATCAAGAAGAATCGATTTTGGTCTTATTTCCGAATGCGAGTAATCCAGCACACCGAGAAGTATTGTTTTTGAAAGAAACGAGCGACTTGATTGCGGTTTGGGAAGGAGAGAAATTGACAAAGGAAACAGCCTTTTTAACGTCGGGAATCAAAACCGTATATTGGTTACAACAGTTTCCAACCATCTTCAAACAGATGATGGCAGAAGCACAGGGAATGTACTTGAATACCAACGAACATTTACGCGCAAACACCGAAGTGGAAACACGCGAAGACCGTTTCATCAAACAGGTGAAACAAGATTATCCAGCGCATCAAGTATATAAGTCCGCACCGATTATGCATAAAATTCGTTCCATCAAAGAAGCAGTGGAATTGGAATTGATGCAACGCGCTTGTAAAATTACAGAAGCGGGTGTGCGACGTTTATTAGGATTTATCAAACCAGGTGTTTGGGAAT
>JBEDCT010000005.1:0-3442 GCA_041176665.1 Bacteroidota bacterium
CGGATTTCTTTCAAAAACAAGGGATCGATGCGCACTACGCAGCTTATGAGCTCCAAGAAATCTCGGACTTTCCCCAATTGATGAATGATCAGGTTTTTGGTGGATTAAATGTCACAATTCCTTACAAAACGGCGATTATTCCGTTCCTAGATGAACTAGATCCACTTGCTGCGGAAATTCAAGCGGTGAATGTCATAGCGTTTGAAAACGGAAAAACAAAGGGATACAATACGGATGTTTACGGATTCCAGCAAAGCATCAAACCTTTCTTAACTTTCCACCACGAGCGTGCCTTGATTTTTGGAACGGGTGGTGCATCGAAAGCAGTGGCGCATGTGTTTAAGTCGCTTGGAATCGACGTGATTTTCGTTTCACAAACCCCATCAAGCTTAAGCAATCATTTCACCTATGAAGATGTCAACGAGCACATGCTTGCGGCGTGTAAAGTCATTGTAAATTGTACACCATTGGGTATGTTTCCGGAATTAGATTCAGCTGTGGAATTACCATATGCATCCTTGAGCGAAGAACATTTGCTCATCGATTTGGTCTACAATCCGGAGGAAACGTTATTCATGAAACAAGGAAGAGCGCATGGAGCTACCGCGATGAACGGACTCAGCATGCTACAACATCAAGCGTTAAAGAGTTGGGAAATTTGGAATATCCCGCGCTAAGCCGCAGGGTTGTTTCCGTTGTTTCCAATGCTGTACCAGTCGATTTTTCGAGAGAAGTACATGATCAATGCGAGGATGATAAATACCCCAATACTTCCAATCAATAAGGCGAAGTCTTCCAATTGGATGATCACGAAGATGAAGATGTAAAGGATGCTCAATAATCCAGAGATAAATGCCGTCAACTTCGTTGATTTTAAAATGGCCTTAACGTAACCGGATATGAGGAGCAGCGTCGCCAATGCAGAGATAAAGAAGGACATATTGAACTTCAAATACTCTGAAATCGATAGCAGTAAGGTGTAGAAAATTACCAAGGCAATTCCCACTAAAATGTACTGAATCGGGTGAATGAATGCCGATTGGAATACCTCAATGAAGAAGAATACCAAGAAGGTGAGTCCGATGAATAGAATCGCGTATTTAATTGAGCGATGCGATTTTTGGTAGTTGTCAACCGGTAGAATTAAATCCACACCAAAAGCTGAATAATTGATGTTGTAACGACTTCCCACCCATGATTGCGGATAGTTTCTGTTTAAATTCAAGACATTCCAATGAGCGGTGAATCCGTCTTTCGTCACCTTGTTTTCATCCGGTAAGAACGAACCATTGAAGCTAGGAGTTGTCCATGTAGAGGAAACATTGATGTCTGTTTCTTTTCCAACAGGTGTAAAATATAGTTGTTGACTTCCTTTCAATTTCAACTCAAAAGAAAAGGTATAAATGTGATTATCGGTTGGATTTAAAGCAATTTGCGCATTGATTCCCGAAGTAAAATTGTCTGAAGTTGATACACCCGGACTAAACGGAAAACTTAGGTTATTCCAATTCAGTTCGATTTGTTTTTCAATACCACGAAGGTCATCGATTCCCACGTTTAAGCGTGCTTTCGTGAAATCGAAATTGCCGGCTGGGATATCTAATTCCGCGAAATTTAATTTATTGAATTCACCACTGACCTTGATAATGGAATTGTACACCACGATTTCATAAACACCACGGTAGCGACGTTCTGGCTTCATTTCCGTAACAATGTTCAGTTTACTTGGAAGAATGTGTAGTTTCTCAAAAACCGTCACCAACTTTTCTTTTCCCGTCGTTTTGTCGGTTTCCTTTGCGTAGCGAACAAACGGCAAACTCATGATGGGACCTTTAATGGTTTGCGCTTCTCCCCATTTTGAGCTTACTTCCTCGATTGCCTGTTCTTGCGTAGATTCTCTTTCATAGATAATTCCGCGAATCATGGATGTTGGAATCAATAAAAGCAATGCAATGATAACGATGGTACCAATCTTAAAGTAGAGGTTCGATTTTAGCTTATTCATGAGAAAGTAGTTTTTATCTACAACGAAGGTGCACTTTTTTTATTGTGTTTCAAAATATTAATAATGCATTAGAAGCAGGGACTTAGCGCGAATTTGTCGTTTACAAGCAACTAACAATCGAAACCAAGTGACAAACAACCGAATAAAAAATGGGTGTGTAAGAAACTTTGCAGAGTCGAATTCAACGAACGAATGGAAGAGCGACAAAACATTTTTTTCAACCTTTTTAAATACAAAACAATGAATGCATTAAAAAACAACGTGAAATTGATCGGTAGACTCGGAGTAGAGCCAGAGTTAGTGAAATTTGAAACGGGAAGAACACTTGCTCGATTTACACTCGCAACAAATGAGAATTATAGAGATAAAAAAGGGGAGTGGCATGAGCTTACACAATGGCACACGATCAATGCTTGGGGAAAACTAGGAGACTTGGTTCAGAAGCTTTTGAAGAAGGGACAAGAAATCATCGTTGAAGGAAGATTAGTGAATCAATCCTATGAAACGAAAAATGGAGAGAAACGCTTTACGACCATCATTGAAGCCAGTGAATTTTTAGTACTAACACCAAAATCAGAGAAATAATGAACGATTTGAATCACGTAAATTTAATAGGGAAAGTAAGTTCCACTCCAAAAATCGTGGAATTAGAAAATGGGAGACGCATTGCTAAATTCACCCTCTCTACAAAAGAACAGTACCTTGATGCGAATGGCGTTACAAAAACGCGACGGTATTGGCATGCATTAAGCGCATGGGGACGCTGGGTGAAAGTTTTGGAAGAACTTGGAAATGTCGGATCTGAACTTGCCATTGAAGGCAAGCTAGTTACCCGATTCTATCAAGCAAATGGTCAGCGCAAAATGGTTTCCGAGGTAGAGGTGAATGATATCGTAGTTATGTAATGTTAAAATGATCAAAATGAACACCATTCGAAACTTCGTTACCTTGGTTGGTAACATTGGAAGTGATGCAACAATCACAGAATTTGATAACGGTCAACGTGTCGCACGTTTTCAATTGTCCACAGAAAAAAGTCTTCGTAAAAATAATGGCAGGTACACAGCGGCGGTGGAATGGCATCGACTTTTTGCATGGGGAAACATGGCTCAATTTATCGAGCAATATGGAGAGAAGGGAAAAAAAGTCGCCGTCCATGGTCGCTTGGTACAGCGCACGTATTTGACAAAGAATGGCGTTCAACGCGTTTTAAAAGAAGTCGAAGTGCGTCAAATTATAGGCTTGTAAGAACGACCAAACGTGCACAAGTAAAGAAGCGACTTTCGGGTCGCTTTTTTTCAAAGAATGATTCCTAAACGGACAAAAAGTAATAACTTTGTAATTACTTAATTCAACATCATGGAAGTGTCAATCATTCAAATAGGAAATTCTAAAGGCTTGCGGTTATCGAAAACCATATTAGATAAATATCAAATC
>JBEDCT010000006.1:0-2647 GCA_041176665.1 Bacteroidota bacterium
TCCATGCCTTGTGCCAGATGTAATGAAGAAATGAGTCAAAAAATCAAAGGTGATTTGACCGTTTACTACGTGTTTGGAGACGAGGAATCTGAGGATGAAAACTTGATTGTTATTCCAAAGGAAAGCTACGAAATTGACGTTCAGCAATCGATGTATGAAATGATTATGTTGGCCTTGCCTGCACGATCGGCTCACAAAAAAAATGAATGCAATGAGGAAATGGTTCGACTAATTGAACAATACATGTCGAAACCAGATCCCAAAGATGAAAAAGACAATATTGACCCACGATGGGCAGCATTAAAGAATTTAAATTGATATAAATACATATTTATGGCGCATCCTAAACGCAGAATTTCCACAACAAGACGTGACAAACGTAGAACGCATAAAAAAGCGACTGCTCATCAAGTGGCAACATGCCCTACAACAGGTCAGCCTCATTTATTTCACCATGCACACTGGCATGAAGGGAAATTATACTACAGAGGTAAAGTAGTTGCAGAAAAAGAATCAACAGTAGAGTAAGGAACAATCTCGTTTTCTAAATGAGGATTGGTCTAGATATCTCAGGGGGCGATTTCGCACCCAAAGCAACTATTGATGGTGCATTATTGGCGAGAGAAGTTCTGTCCAATGATGTCACTATTGTTATGCTTGGTGATGAAGAAATCATTCGTAGTGAATTTGCCACTCGAGGAAAAGACTTTGAAGGATTCGAAGTGATTCACGCTCCCGAAGTAATCACCTATCACGATCACCCAACGAGGGCGATTCCAAAGAAACCTAATAGTTCCATTGCTATTGGATTCGAATTATTGTCTAAAGGAAATTTAGACGTTTTTGCGAGTACAGGAAACACTGGGGCAATGTTGGTTGGGGCAATGTACAAGTTGAACACTGTTCCAGGAATTATTCGTCCATGTATTACCTCAACATTGCCATGTGTTGATGGTTCCCACACGATTTTACTAGACGTAGGGTCAAATGCAGACTGTAAAGCAGATGTACTTTATCAATTTGCTGTTTTGGGAGCACTTTATTCAAAACACGTACATGGTGTTGAAAATCCGAGAGTTGCTTTATTGAACATTGGAGAAGAAGACTCTAAAGGAAATCTTTTAACGCTTGCAGCCTACAAGTTGCTTTTTGAATCAGATGAACTAAACTTTACGGGGAACATCGAGGGTAGAGATTTGTTCACAGGAGTTGCAGACGTTATTGTCTGTGATGGTTTCACTGGGAACATTGTTTTAAAAGAAGCAGAAGGTATTTACAACCTAATGCGTAAACGCGGAATACGCGATGAATATTTCGACCGTTTTAATTACGAGAATTACGGCGGGACACCAATTTTAGGTGTGAAAGGAAATGCCGTTATTGGCCATGGTATTTCTAATGATATTGCCATCAAAAATATGTTGATACATTCCTACGAAGTGGCCGCTTCCGGATTAGCAACGAAAATAAACGATGCATTTAACTAAAAGATGAATAAACTTACAGCAGCAATTACGGCAGTACAAGGATACGTTCCAGAGGACATTTTAAGCAATGAGGATTTATCCAAATTTGTAGATACTTCTGATGAGTGGATCACTTCACGCACAGGCATCAAAGAACGTCGCATCATGCGCAATGGGGCTTCTTCTGATATGGCAGCTGCAGCGGTAAAGCAACTTTTAGAGAAAAAAGGAATTGATCCAATGGACATAGATTTGGTGATTTGTGGAACAGTAACTCCCGATCATCCTTTTCCTAGTACAGCGAATATTTTGAGTGACAAAACGGGAATGAAAAATGCGTGGTCTTTCGATGTAAATGCTGCTTGTTCTGGCTTTCTTTTTGCACTTGCAACCGGGTCTCAATTCATTGAAACAGGAAAATACAAAAAAGTAATAGTGGTAGGCGTAGATAAAATGACTTCTATTGTCGACTACCAAGACCGAACTACTTGTGTGATTTTTGGGGATGGCGCTGGCGCTGTTTTATTAGAGCCAAATACAGAAGGACTTGGATTACAAGACTTTATATTACATTCTGACGGATCTGGTCGCGAATTCTTAGTTCAACCTGCTGGTGGATCTTTGCATCCGGCGAGCATTGAAACCGTTGAAAATAGAATGCACTACGTGAAACAAGAAGGACAGAGTGTCTTCAAATTTGCTGTGACAAACATGGCGGATGTTTCAGCTAAAATCATGGAAAAAAACAATTTAACATCCGACGATGTTCAATGGTTAGTTCCTCACCAAGCAAATTTGCGCATCATTGATGCAACTGCAAATCGCATGGGACTATCCAAAGAAAAGGTGATGATTAATATTGAAAAATACGGAAACACAACTGCGGGTACTTTGCCATTATGTCTGTGGGACTATGAAAAACAATTGAAAAAAGGCGACACGCTTATTTTATCTGCTTTTGGCGGAGGATTTACATGGGGAGCTATTTATTTGAAATGGGCTTATAACTCATAATATTAGTAATTTTGTAAAACAAATCATTGTTATGAATTTAGAAGAAATTAAAGACCTCATTAAACTTGTTTCCAAATCAGGAATTGGGAAAATTGAGATTGAAAGCGAAGGATTTAAGATTGCTATTGAAAATGGAGCGTCTTTCACAGAACAACCAGTTTATGTTC
>JBEDCT010000007.1:0-3741 GCA_041176665.1 Bacteroidota bacterium
CAAGTGCCTCCGAATGAAACGTATAGAGCTGAGCATCGAGTTCATGCAGTTTTTCATTCATTTCCCGCAATGACTGATGTACAAAGCGCCAATGTCGTACATCACTATCGTGGTAGTGCATAACCGATGGCTCAAAGCAATACATTAAAAGAATGGGAAGTGCTTGTTTTTGCGCTTGATACAAAGCTTCGTGATCCGTAAAACGCAAATCACGCTTAAACCAAACAACAACAATTTCTGGTTTGTCTACAATTTGCTCGGCCATTTCTCTGGTTTAGCATATGATAGACGATGTAATAAGGTGTTTTCAAAATAGGCGTCCAATCCAGCACACGTTAAGGTCTTTGCTTTGGCTAAATCCACGAATCCGTCAGCGGATACCCATTGCTCATCGAGTTCTATGAATTGAATACTTCCGATGATAAGGATGGTTCCGTTGATGGCAATATCCACTTTTTCTTCGAATTTCATACCGATTTTAATCGGACTTTCAGCCACAAATGGAACAGGAAAATCATGTAAGGATTGTTCTGTTAGTCCACACGCTTCGAATTCAGAAACTTCCGATGGAAACTTAGCTGAAGTTTGGTGTGCCTTTTCCGCATCGTCTTGATGGATGAAATTAAAGGTGTAATGTCCTGTTTCGAGAATGTTACGCAAGGTATCGCGTTGAACAGTATCTGGTCGACAAAGAAACCCCCACAAAGGCGGATTCGCTCCAATGTGAATTAAAGAGTTGAAGATCGCTAAATTGGAAAGTCCTTCCGTAGATTTCGTCCCTATCAAAAACGCTTGCTTGATTCCTGCTAAAGAATTGATCAGCGTCGCTCGATAACGACTTTCAAATTGACTTAAGTGTGTAGCATCAATGATCATGCGCGTGCTTCTTTTTGAATGAGTTCTTTTTGCAAGGGTTTCCAATACGCAAAGAAAGAAGGGAAAAATCCTGTGATTTGTGTAGAGATCCAATCGCGGAGCTCTTCAGTTCCCGAATACCCATCATTTAGCGGATGTTCTTTGTAGTACAATTCGTTCAAGGAATATTGCTCCTTTAATTCAGAAAATGAGCCTACGAAAAGTTGAATGTTCGCTATGTTCTTTGCCAGTTCGAGCGCAAAGTTTAGGACATTCGTACTAACCGGATGATCCTTAAAAAAGGCAGGATCGAGCAATAAAATACGATTTCCCGCCTCCTCTTTGTGCCACAATGGATCAAGGTTATAAAACGTGTACACAAATGTAGGTAGTGTGGAATCCACCTGAATGCTTTCCATTTTTGGAAGTTGCGTTTCGAGTATTAGGTCAGTGGTTTCCAAAAGTTCACTTGGAACCTTTTTTGGCGGCAAGGACTCGTATGGACGATCTAAAAATGTGCTATGTTGTTGTGTCCCGGCGAAGCGATTGATGTTCTCCTGATTGGCCACATATTTCTTGTTGCTGTTCGCGCCACAGACCCATTGCCAACTGCATCGATTGCTGGCAAAATCACCATCTAATAAATGATAATACATCCATTTTGAAGGAAGGAACCAGTGTGCTTTTCCGATGTTCGTTACAACGGCCGCCGTGTACATGCGTAGATGATTGTGCATGTATCCATGAGAATAAAGTGATTCAATAGCGGAATCCAATGCATGAATGCCTGTTTGCGCGTTCACCACAGCAGAAGGAATCTCGTGATGTTCCACCTCCGTTTGTGGAAATTTGATTTCTTTTTCCAAGTTTCTAACTTGTCCCAAACGTTGAAAGTAGTCCCGCCAAGCTAGTTCCTTGACAAAACTTTCTATTTCCGTTAATGGATATCCCTTCGCAAGAACGGTATCGAGAACCATCTTAGTGCTGATGACACCTCGAGAAATATAGGGGGACAAATACGTAACAGCGCCAACCAAATAATTACGTGTCTCACCATATTTTTTAGGATCGACCTGCTGAATACGCGCAAGGATTTCATCGTATTTAGTTGGGAAATGCATTTAGCGCTTACTGATTTTGTTCATCGAAATATTCGTTTGACGAGAACATTTAAAGCGTGTAATCTCCGGATTGCGTTTTTTGGCATGTTTGATACTCACGCCACTATTCACGCGATCGCGCCAAAGAATAAAACTAGAACGTTTCAATTCCTTGCGCATCAAAGCAATCACCTGTGTTTCCGTTTTTCCAAATTGCACAAATATCGCCTCGAACGGTGTCCGGTCTTCCCAGGCCATTTCGATGATGCGATCGATGTCAATCGGATTGAGTTCTTCAGTGTTTAACATATTCACATACATAACACAAAAGGACAATCAATTGTTTACCTCTTTTTTAAGAAATTTTAGCGGGAAAAAAGGAGTAGCTTATCCTTTTTTTACAAACTCGGATTTCAATCCCATCGCTCCAAATCCATCAATTTTACAATCGATGTTATGGTCTCCAAAGGTTAAACGGATATTTTTCACCTTGGTGCCTGATTTGATGGATTTAGGCATTCCTTTTACCGGTAGGTCTTTAATTACGACAACTGAATCCCCGGTTTGTAATTGAACTCCATTACAATCGATCACAATCAATTCATCAGAAGCTTCGGGAGTTTTTTCGATTGTCCACTCAAACGAACATTCTGGACATGCGTATTGACTATCTCCGCTTGCGTATCCATATGGTGATTCACACGATGGACATTCTTTTAATTCTTCTGACATGGTTGTTGTATTTCATCCAAAGGTAGTGTTTTATGGCTCAGGATAAATGAACGCGGACGTATCGTCATTTCTATTGTGAAAAGAGATGAAAAAGAAAAAGGGCAAAAACGATTCGTTTTTGCCCTTTCCTTATTTAAGTAGATGTGTTTAGTCCTCTTTTCTGCTTAAAGAATAGATAACCAAACCAAATCCGATTTTGTTGATTGCATCAGCGATGTTGTAAACGATATCCATTGCTGCTTCTCCGTCTTTAGGATCTGCAACGAAAGTGATTCCGAATAATCCACCTGGAGTTCCAAGAATGTATCCTAGTGGGTAAATTGCCCATCCAACTAATACGAACCAAGCAAGGATTTTAGTCGCTTTCGCAACTTGCGGTCCAGCTGATTGTGCCAATTTAGCTACTTCCCCGAACCAGATTAGGTAAGCAATGTAGAAATAAGCTGCTCCTGAAAGAACACCCCACATTACACTGTTGTTTTCGTCTAGTACCTCACCGATGTAACCAGTTACTAGCATTACCAATGAAGCGAAGATTAATTTCCAAAGTAAGCCGATTTTAGCACCTGCTTTTTTGGTAATTAAATAAAACTCAACACACATTAATGGCACTGTTAAGATCCAGTCAACATAACGGAAGAATGTTGGTGAATCTCCTGTTTCTAGGTTATACCCTCTCATGTAGTAGTAATGTACTGCTGCAATGAAGGTAATTAGTCCAGAAACTAATACCGATGTTCTCCATTTTTGAGGCGTGTTGTTTAACTCAAAAAAGAAAAATACTGATGCGGCCATCATAGCCATTGTTCCGATAAAAAACGTAAACGCTACGTAATTATCACTTGCAATCTTTAAATGTTCCATAGTAAATAGTTTAAGTTTTTCCTACTCTTAAGGATTTTCGGTTACTCCATTTAATCAATTGTTGGTTGGAACTCCAACGAATTGAATAACAATAATAACACAATTTTTGTTTAAATGAAAATAAAAAATATTCAACAAAATATTTTTTTATAAAAATTATGCATCCATAATATATGCGGAAAGCTAATAC
>JBEDCT010000008.1:0-8260 GCA_041176665.1 Bacteroidota bacterium
CGAATCCATCTCCACCGTTGGTAATAAACCAATCGGAATTCAGGATTCCCGCAGCATTATTCGTTGCTGCTGGTCCACCCATGGAATTATTATCTTGTGTCCCACCGTAAATGTTATAGAAGGGTGTAGCATTATCTGTTACTGCTTTATAGAATTGAATAATCGGCAAATTCGCGTAATATTTCCATTCCTTTGCATGTGTATACGTCTCGTACAAGCCACCGTCACATCCAACTAGCCAATGATCTGTATTGCTTGGGTCAATCCAAATCGCATGGTTATCGACATGCTTATTCGTCTCGCCAGTTGGTTTAAAGGTTTTTCCACCATCCTCTGTATGATGCATATACGTATCCATCGCAAACACTTTATTTTTATTCGATGGATCACACATGATTTCTTGGTAATAATTACCACTTGTGTTGAAATCACCTTGTTTACTCCAATTTTCTCCTTTATTCGTGGAACGATAAACGCCTGCTTTTCCATAACGAGCTTCTACAATAGCGTAAACATAGTTTGGATCAACGGGTGAAACAGCAAGTCCTACACGTCCCATATCGCCTTTCGGTAATCCAGCATTGATTGGACGCCAAGTAATTCCACCATCCGTTGATTTGTACACCATCGATTCTGGTCCACCACCAATGTATGTCCACTCATGTCTTCTACGTTGATGCGCTGCCGCATAAAGTACGTTTGGATTCGATGGATCGATGGCAATTTCGGAAATCCCCGTATTGTCAGAAACGAATAAGGTACGCGTCCAAGTTTTACCACCATCTGTCGTTTTGTAAACTCCTCGTTCACCTCCGCTGCTCCATAGAGGACCATAAACGGCAACCCAAACGGTGTTTTCGTCTGTTGGATGAATAATGATGTTTCCAATGTGTTCAGAGGTTTTCAAGCCCATATTGGTAAAAGATTTACCGCCATCTAAAGACTTATAGACTCCATCACCATAAGCTACGGAACGTTGGTTGTTGTTTTCCCCTGTTCCAACCCAAACGGTATTGGGATTCGAAGGAGCCAACTCCACGCAAGCAATCGAATAGGATCCGTATCCATCAAAAATGGGTGAAAACGTAATACCATGATTATTGGTTGTCCATACACCACCACATGCCGCAGCAACGTACCACATGTCTTTGTTTGTTGGATTCACGGCAATGTCAATTACGCGTCCAGATGTTAAGGCTGGTCCGACCATACGAAACGACAATGCGCCAACCGTACCGGCGTCAAAGGGAGGTTTTACCACTTCCGTTGTTGTTGATTTTTTTTGAGCAAATACGCCAATAGCTGACAGTAATCCAAAGAATAGAATCGTTTTTTTCATAGGAACTTGAATCGAATTTGAGGCTTAAAATTACAATAAATCCGACAAATGCACACGATACTTGTGGTGGCTAGAGGAAGCTGTTATTTTGTTTTCCTGAAATTCCGTAATTTAGCTTCTTATTTGATAAGAATTTGTCCATGCAACTTTTCGGGACACTTTTTAGTCTAAGCACTGCCAAATTGAGCAACACAGTACCTATGAAAAATTTCTTATTTATTCTCAGTTTATTCATCAGTCAATCTTTTTTAGCACAAGTAATTACTGATTCACCATTATACCAAAAACTGAAAGCATCCGGACAACTCGGACAAGTGGTGACTACACCAAGTAACACTATTGGGAAACCAAAGGGAAAACCAACTGTGAAGCCATCATCAAACAGCAAAGCAAATGCATGTGATTGTTACATCGAGCCAGATTCCACCTACATTTTAGCAATGCAACCGAACGATGACGGATCCACAGGCTTAATTCCCATTCCATTTAACTTCAATTTATACGGACAAACGTTCAACTCCATTTACATAAACAACAATGGAAACATTACCTTCAACGGTCCACTTTCCACCTTTAGCGCTACTGCCTTTCCTTCTACAGGAAACGCGATTGTTGCACCGTTTTGGGCGGATGTCGACACCAGAAATGGAAACGGACAAGTTGTATACAAAATCACTCCAACTGCTGTTTACATAAACTGGGAAGATGTCGGATACTACTCCATGCAAGGAGATAAGTTAAATACCTTTCAATTAATCATTACCAACGGTTCCGACCCAGTAATTGACCAAGGAAATGTCGCGTTTTGTTACCAAGACATGCAATGGACAACCGGCGCTGCTTCTCAGGGAGTTAATGGTTTTTATGGGATTCCAGCAACTTGTGGAGCGAATAAAGGTGATGGTGTAGCTTACTTCTTGATTTCACGTTTCGATCACCCAGGTGTCGATTTCGATGGTGCATTGGGTAATCCAGATGGAATTAGTTGGTTGGACTACAAAAGTTTTGCCTTTGATGCGTCCAACAGTGGTAACATCCCTCCGATTCCGGAAGGAATTGCTTCTTGTGATACGTTTAAAATTTGTGCTGCTGGAGACACCGCGCAATTTGCGATTAATTTCTTGTCCCCGGAGGCAAATCAAACTACGACCATGACCTACACAAATGGTGGACTCCCAACCTTAACACAGGTTGCCAATATTCCAGGGAACACCGGATCCATTATTCTTCAAGCAATTGGATCATTAGCAACAATTGGAACTTACACGGTGACTGTGACAGCTACAGATGATGCCGTTCCTACACCAGGGGTTACTGCATTAACATTCGTGATTGTGATTGATACGATTGTCAACAACTTAGATTCGGCCGCACTGATTGGAGTTGGGTCATGTGGAAATGTTGACCTAAGTGTATCGAATGGTCCTTACGACACCTACTTATGGGATAATTTTACCACGACACAGACAAGCGCCGTAAGTTCAACACAAATCTATGGAGTAACTGTCAGTAAAGATGGATGTTACAAACATGTGAGTGATTCGATTATCGTACTGAATCCCGTTCCGGTTAATTTACAAGGTATTTTGACCTATTGTCCACCAGACACATCAACTTCCATTAGCATTCCGAATGAACCTTACTATTCCTCCATTACGTGGGGATTAACGAATCCTGCTGTGGACAGTTTATTTACCGTAGAATTGCCTTTGGGAACCTTCACCGTTACCTTAATCGACTCCGCTGGATTCTGTACAACAGATACGACGTTTACCATTTTCGGTTCAACAGCGGCTTCCATCATGAGTGATACGCTGATCTGTTCTCCCACGCTACAAGTGGCAAATACACAGTCGCAAGGTGGCGCCTGGACCGCTAGTTCAAATCAGCTTACCTTCGACAATCCTTCGAATTTGAATCCATTAGTAACGGTAAATACACCAGGAACATACACGATTACGTTTACGGATAATACCTGTAACCAAATATACAGTGCAGAGATCATTTTACCGATAAATCCAACGATCTTCTCCAACGTAAATCAATGTAATTTAACCTACAACGTAAGTGGCACCGTCACGGATGCCGCAGGTGGAATCTGGACTTACACGACACCGAGTGGTGGGACACTGAACTTTAGTCCGAACAATACCAGTGCTAATCCAAGCATCACCGCAACAGCGTCCGGAACCTATCAATTAACCTACACGGATAACGTATGTAACCATACAGCAAGTACTACGATTCAATTGTACACTTTACCCAGTATCGATGTAGATACCTTAGCTTGTTTTTACAATTATTACATCACCGGTACAAATTCATCTTTGGGTGGTGTTTGGACAGCTTCAGATACCTGTCTGAACATTTCTGATCCAACAGCCGACAATCCGCAATTAACCACAAACTATGCGGGAATCTATACGCTTACCTATACGGACATTGCGTGTAATCAAACATTGACTGCAGAAATTGAATTCCCTCCTTATTTATACACGCAAGTGCTGGACACGAACATTTGTAAAGGAACAAGTTTCCCATTGGAACCACTTCAAGTAAATTCAGCGAAGGACAGCACCTTAAATAACGTGTGGACTTTGCAAGCGAATTACACACCTACCCAATTTGGATTGTGGAACATACCAAACGCAGCAACTCCTTTGATTATCTCACAGCCAGGAAATTACATTTACACTCTATCAAATGAATGTTACTCCGTTTCGGATACCGCAACGATTGGATTCAAACCATGTGATATTGTTGCACCGAATGTGATTTCACTTTCCTCTACCGTTGGAAACAATATCTTTTACGTGCAGTACTCCGGTTTAGAATCCTTCCGATGTACCATTTTAAATCGATGGGGAAATGTCATTTACGAATATGACGATCCAGCTGGAGGATGGAATGGAAAAACGACAGGAGGAGACATCGTATCTGAAGGAACCTACTTCTATCGAATTGACGCGAAATTTGAAGGTGCAGAACCAATTGTTAAGCATGGATTTGTCGAAGTAAAATACTAAAGCGTTTCATTCTAAACAGCAAATGAGCTGATTCAATCTGCTTTGGTGCTTTTCTAATAATATCCGTACCTTTGCGCCATGGCAACAGCACGCGTTTCGTACTTAGGAAATCTCCGCACTTCATGTGAACACCTTGCATCTGGAACAAAAATATTGACAGATGCTCCCGTTGATAATCAAGGTAAAGGAGAAGCTTTTTCTCCTACTGATTTGGTTGCTACTTCCCTGGCCTCTTGCATGATCACCATCATGGGGATTTATTGTCAAAATCATGATATCTCCTTTGAATCTTGTGAAGCAACGGTAGAAAAACACATGGGAACTGGACCACGTCGCATTGAAAAAATCGTCGTGAACTTGGACCTAAATGGCAATAATTGGGATGATGTGACGCGAAAAAAAGTCATCATGGCTGGACGAACTTGTCCGGTTGCACTCACGCTCGAAGGCAATGTAGAACTCGAGTTTAATTTTATCTAATGGAACAACAACGTACAGAAAGAAAATACCGCAAAGAACGAGAAGATATCATTTTTGGTATTCGCGCTGTCATTGAAGCAGTAAACGCGGACAAGGAACTAAACAAAATTTTGATTCAAAAAGGCTTACACAAAGAACTTTTTGAAGAATTAAAATCCGCTCTTCAAGGAAAAAATTACTTTCTACAGTTTGTTCCGGTTCAAAAGCTAGATACGCTTACCGAAGGAAACCACCAAGGTGTGATCGCCATGATCCCTCCGATTTCTTACCAAGAAATTGAACCATTAGTGGATGCACTTTTGGAAAAGGATGAAAAACCATTTATCGTTGTTTTGGACCGAATTACAGATGTAAGAAATTTTGGCGCTATTGCTAGAACAGCAGAATGTCAAGGTGCACACGCCATACTCATTCCTTCCAAAGGATCTGCACTTGCAACATCCGATGCCATGAAAGCCTCCGCTGGAGCATTGAACCGCATTCCGATTTGTAAAACGAATGATTTAAAAAACACCTTGTTTTACTTACAACAGTCTGGATTGCGCATCGTTGCCTGTACTGAAAAAGGAAATGTGCCACTTTACGAAACCAATCTTCGCGGTTCAGTTGCTGTCATCATGGGTTCAGAAGAAAGTGGAATCACCTCAGATTTATTGAATATGGCTGATATCAAAGCACGAATCCCTATGAAAGGTGAGATTGCTTCGTTAAATGTTGGTGTAGCTGCTGGAATGGTGTTTTACGAGCGTACGAGACAAGAAATCCGCGGATAACTAGCGCATCAAGCGAATGACCAATGCTGGTAAGTGAGCCAAATCGGTGATCATCCAATCATAATTGTATTTGTTCTTTCCGATGGGATCGAAGTGAACAGCGTGCATGCCTACTTGCAATGCACCGGCCACATCAATTCGGTAATCATCGCCAATCATCAATGAGTCGGAAGCTTTGGCTCCTGCTTCTTTCATCGCATGGTGAAAAATGGCTGGATCCGGTTTGTTTTTACCAATAAACTCAGAACATACAATCACATCAAAGAAATGATGCATTCCACAATTTTCCAATTTAATGAATTGCACTTCTTGAAATCCATTGGTGATGATATGAAGCGAAAAACCCATCGATTTCAATTCCTTTAACGTTTCAATGGCATTCGGAAAAAGTCGAGTTTGACGTGGTGAAATTTCAACATACGCATCTCCAACACGGCGAACCAAGGACTCGTCACGAATCTTAAACTTTTGAAATGTCGAACGAAAGCGCTCAAAACGAAGTTCTTCCTTTTTGATTTTACCACGTCCATATAATTTCCATAAATGTGCATTTTGACGCTCGTAGGCTTTGTGGAAGCGTTCGAAGGATTCTACGTGTGGAATCAGGTTTTCCTCCTCAATAATTTGACGAAGTGCCGCCTCGGAATTTCGGTCAAAGTCCCATAGCGTGCGGTCTAAATCGAAAAATATGTGTTTATCAGAATACAAAATAAACGATGATTGAGGTGAGGCTTGCATTCACTGCTAAGCCAAGAACGATGAGCGGAAATGTCTCCCAGCGCTTTCCGTAAAACTTTGCAACGACCATGCTTCCTATTGGAACGGAAAGAAAGAACGGAGCGAAAAAACAAATTCCCACTTGTCCGAATTTCATTTTCACGCGAATCACCATTTTATTCATGCGCGTGAATTTTCTTTTCACCTTAGGCGCAATACCTTGAGATTCCATCAACGCTTGTTTTTTTTGTGCTCTTTTTTTCAAGTACAGCAAAATGGCATCACTCGCGAAATAACAGACCAATGCGCATGTTGCCGCTCCCGCAAAAGAAGCAAGTGCTGTCTCATAAAAAGTCATGCCTAATCGTGGACCAGGAACCGTTGAAACGGAAAACTTAACCGTTGCCAATAAGAAAATACTCCAAAATCCTGTCCAGTTCATTCTTATGATTTTATTCCGTAAGCTAAATCTCCAGCATCACCTAATCCCGGAACGATGTACGATTGCGCAGTTAATTCTTGATCGATGGCTCCTACCCAAATTTCTGTATTCGATGGTAGGTGTGCTTTGATAAGCGCTAGCGCTTCAGGTGTTGCAATAGCAGAAACGATGTGTATTTGCGTTGGATTACCCAGTTTTCGCATGGCTTTATATACTGCGAGCATCGAACTTCCTGTTGCCAACATGGGATCACTAATAATCCAAACACGCTTGTCTAAGTTAGGTGCCGCTAAATATTCTACGTGAATGTCAAATTCCTCTGCAGTCGTGTGTTTTCTGTATGCTGAAATGAACGCACTGTCTGCGCGATCAAATATGCGCAACAATCCACTATGCATCGAGAGTCCAGCTCTAAGGATGGTTGCTAACACGGGAGTTTCTATGGGGACATCTGTGTGAGAAATCCCAAGAGGCGTTTGTGTTTCCAAAATCGTTGACTCCAGTTTTTTCGAAAGCTCATATCCTAAAATCTCCGCAATTCGTTCCATATTCAAACGAAAACGAACCGGATCTTTTTGAATATCCACGTCACGAATTTCGCTGATAAAGCGATTAAAAATAGAGGGTTGAAGTGAATTATTATGAATCATACTTTTGAATTATTGTTCATTCATACATTCCATACTCTCATTGTACCAATTCATTTGTTCAGAATCAGGCAAGGAAGCAACCTGTTTTTCACAAGCCTCAGATAAATCCGCATCTTGTTCCTGGCTCGTTTTCATCATATTCTTTCCACATTCACAAGCAGTTGGTTCTTTTGCACAAGCGGAAAGAATAAGAAACGCAACAGAGAAACTCAGTAAACTTTTCATGCCATGAAAGTACTAAAAGCAAAGAGAATAGGCTTTATTAAATCTTCATTAATTTTTGTATTTTCGCACTGAATGAAATGGTACATCCGTCTTCTTTTTATATCCAGCTGTCTGCTAGCCTCTTCTGCTAGTTGGGGACATCAGTACTTTTTCGCATTTGCGGAAATTGAATACAACGAGATGGCGCAAAAATTCGAAGGTTCTGTCGTAGCTACAGCGCATGACTTTGAGTTTGCTTTGATGAACTCGCACGGACTCCAAACAAAGCTTGAAAAAATAGCAGCGAATTCTTCCGATGTGAAAATCATGGAAGATTACTTGAATAAATTTTTAACACTGCGTTATGGCTGTTCACTAGATTCGAACGCTATTGATGCCTATTGTTCCGCTGATTGGAACATTGAGTCCTTTCAAATCATGAAAAACGGAACGATTGAACTCTATTTTTCAGCTCCAGCTAAACATGTTTACACCTTGATTCAAGTGAACTTTCGTTTTTTAATGGATGCCTTTCCAGAACAACAAAACAAGTTAACCTTTATATACCGTGAAGATCGCAAAACAGAGAGTTTCACGAAAACACAAGCCACACACTATTTTGCTTTAAA
>JBEDCT010000009.1:0-14313 GCA_041176665.1 Bacteroidota bacterium
ATATGTGGGAGACTTTTTAACACCCTGTTCATTTCGCCTCGTTATACACAATTTCAAGCCTGAAATTATGCGTACTTTTGTCCCATGAAAAGCAATTTAAAAAGTTGGTTATTGCTTGCCTTACTCGCATGCATTTGGGGAAGTTCTTTTATCCTCATGAAAAAGGGCATGTACAATGAAGAGCATGGTGAAATCTTCTCCTCGTTACAGGTGGGAGCGATGCGCATGCTTTTGGCGGGACTCGTATTGTTACCTTTCACAATTCAAGTGTTGAGTCGCTTAAAGTCCCGAAAAGACCTACTTTACTTCGCTACTGTGGGTATTTGTGGAAATTTCATTCCTGCGTTTTTATTTACGTATGCAGAAACGCATATTTCTTCTGGACTAGCAGGCATTATGAATAGCTTCACTCCTATTTTTACCTTGCTTGTAGGTTATTTATTTTTCGCTAATAAAATCACGCGCTATCAACTTATTGGAACAATCATTGGATTTTGTGGCATTACTATTTTAGTATTTAATAGTGGTGGAGTCCAAACAAATGGGCAAGAGATCCTACCTTCACTCGCCATCGTTTTAGCGACATTTTTATATGGCATCAGTTTGAACACGATCAAATTTAAGTTAGGTGCTTACAAGCCAATACATGTTGCCGCGGGTGGATTCGGCTTGGTTTTTATTCCTTCGATTATTGGATTCTTCGCTTTTGACACCCTGAGTGTTTTTAGCCACAACCCAGATGCCATAAACGGCTTTACGGCGATTGCCATTTTAGCGATTGTCGGGACAGCGTTTGCCGTTTTTTTATTCAACGGAATCATCCAATCTTCTTCCGCACTTTTTGCCAGTAGCGTCACCTACCTGATTCCAATTGTCGCAGTGATCATCGGGACTTATTTCCACGAAAGCATTACAAGCACCCAAGTTTTCTCGATGTTTATCGTCATTTCAGGAGTGATTTTAGCGAATTACGGACACCTACTCTTTAAAAAAAGGACTTGAAATCCTTAGTAAATAGTGAAAAAATTGGAAATCGTTTGGCATATGAAATTAAATATGTATATTTGCCCTCCAATTTTGGACGAAATATTAAATTAAAACAAGCTATATGTACGCAATTGTAGAGATAGCAGGGCAGCAGTTTAAAGTGCAAAAAGACCAGAAGGTTTTTGTACATCGTTTAGCAGCAGAGGCAGGAGCGAATTTAGAATTCGATCGTGTATTGTTAGTTGACAATGATGGCAAAATCACTCTTGGCGCCCCAGCTATAGAAGGTGCAATCGTTACCGCAACGGTAATTGATCACGTGAAAGGAGACAAAGTAATTATTTTCAAAAAGAAACGTAGAAAAGGTTACAGAAAAAGAAATGGTCACCGTCAGCAGTTTACTGCGATTACAATTACAAATATTAAAGCATAAACATCCTGAATTCAGGAATAATATAGAGAAACCATGGCACACAAAAAAGGAGTCGGTAGTTCGAAAAACGGTCGTGAATCACATAGCAAGCGCTTAGGAGTGAAAATCTTTGGTGGACAAGCAGCCATTTCTGGTAACATTATTGTTCGTCAGAGAGGAACGCAACATCACCCAGGAAATAATGTTGGAATTGGAAAAGACCACACATTATTCGCTTTGACGGATGGTTTAGTAGAATTCCGCAAGAAAAAAGACAATCGTTCATTTGTATCTGTAGTTCCATTTGAAGCTGCAACTGCATAAGTAATAGATGACATTATTGAAAAGACCGCAATTGCGGTCTTTTTTTTTGCCTGATAATTTTTTCTTTCAGGTAGATTAAGTCAAATTAAGTACCTTTATTCAAACGTAAAAAATGAACTTTACCCGAGCGCAGCGTTACTTATTAACTATTTGTTCCGGAATTCTCCTGAGCATATCCTTCCCTTTTACAGGTAGTGTAACTCCCCTCGTTTTCATTGGCATTGTTCCACTCCTATTTATATCTGAAGATTTACAAGAAAAATCCAAAGGTGGTTGGCACTTGCTCCTTCAATGTTATTTGGCTTTTCTGATTTTCAATTTGGGAAGTACTTGGTGGGTTGCAAACTCCTCCTTTGTTGGCGCTTTATTTGCCTTTGTATTCAATACCTTGTTCATGTCGCTGACTTTCCTTCTCTTTCATTTGGTGAAGAAAAGATGCAAAGCAAATTGGGCGATTTGGACACTCATTCCTATTTGGATAAGTTTTGAGTTTTTTCATTTTAACTGGGACCTTTCCTGGCCTTGGTTAACGCTTGGAAACTTCTTTAGTATTCGCACAACGTGGATACAATGGTATGAATACACGGGAGTATTTGGTGGAAGCACATGGGTTCTTGTTGTCAATATCTTCCTGTTTCTTTGGATTCGTTCTGTATGGATTAAAAAAGAGAAGGCATGGAATCGTTGGTTGCTGGGCACTTCTATTAGCGCACTTATACCTATTTTAATTAGTTTATTTCACTTGCCAATCTTTCCATTTTACAAAGGAGTGGACTTTTATAATGTAGCCGTTGTTCAACCCAACATAGATCCATACAATGAAAAGTTTGCTTTAGGCACAAGTAATGAACAACAACTTCAACGCTTTTTCACCCTTGCACATTCCGTTGTGGATGCTCATACAGATTTAGTGGTAGGACCAGAAACAGCTATTAGTCAAGGATTTATTGAGTCTCGTTTGCAAGGACTTCCGTTTTATTCATTGATTCAGTCCGAGATGAAAAGTTGGGGCTCTGCCGAATTATTGATCGGAGCATCCACCGTGGAGCTATTCGATACAAAACAATCTCGTGCAAGTGTGTACATTCCAGGACAAAGAATTTATTACGAAAGCTACAACAGTTCATTGCACATACCTCAAAAGGGCCAGCCATCTTTCATCCACAAGTCCAAACTAGTTCCTGGTGTCGAAATGATTCCCTTCTCGAATGTATTTCCCTTTCTAGAAACCTTAGCCATTGAAAATGGTGGTACTTCTGGCACTTTAGGCATTGAAAAATCACCGAAAGTTTTTAAGTCAGATCCATTACTTGCACCAATCGTTTGTTACGAGTCCATTTACGGGGATTTCGTTTCGAAACAAGTCAAACAAGGGGCACCCTTTCTCACTGTTATTACGAACGATGGTTGGTGGGGAGATACACCAGGCTACAAACAACATTTCTCCTTTTCCTCTTTACGCGCGATTGAAAATAGACGTTGGGTTGTGCGCAGTGCGAATACAGGAAAGAGTGGTGTTTTCGATGAGTTTGGTCGAATCAAAAAAGAAACGAAGTACTGGAAAGATGCGGCTTTCTCACATTCGATTCCACTTTTGGAACGAATGACGTTCTACTCCAAAAATGGAGATTACATCGGAGTATTATCCGTTATACTAAGCGGTTTCATTGCTATCTTCGCTATTGTTAAGTTTATGTTAAGTAAAAAGAAATAGGTATCTTTGAATTAATGAAATTGATTCGAATTACCTTTTTATTCATGTGTCTTTTGTTTTCCGTTGCACATACCCAAGTGCATCACTGGGAAACCATTGTAAAAGACAACAGCACATGGAAATATCAGGTTCCAACAGCAGCCTCTTCCCCTGAATGGATTTCACCTTCATTTACCGTCAACTCATGGTTGCAAGGAATCGGCGGATTTGGATTTGGTGACGGAGATGACAACACCATCATTCCTAGTTCTTCGGTTTCCGTTTATACCCGCATCGAATTTAACATCTTAAACATCAATCAAATTGTTGCAATGGCGCTACATTTTGACTATGATGATGGATTTGTTGCTTATTTAAACGGTACGGAGCTTGCCCGAAATGGACTTTCCGGAACAGGTCAGCCTACCTATAATCAATTGGCATCGATTTCCCATGAAGCGAAATTGTACCAAAATCAAAATCCGGATCAATTGGTTTTCAATCAAAACCAGTTAGCAGGGCTTCTGCTAAATGGTACAAATGTCTTTTGTGTGGAGGTTCACAATCAACTTGCAAATTCAAACGACTTCACGTGTCGAAATTTCTTAAGTGTTGGCGTGAACAATCCAAGCATCACCTATGGACCTACTCCAAGTTGGTTTGTTCCACCATTTATTTTAACTAGTTCAAATTTACCCATTGTTGTTCTCGACACATACAACGTCGACATTCCGGATGAGCCTAAAATTGACGGGACCATGGGAATTATCTTCAATGGGGACAACCAAATGAATTACCTATCTGATCCATTCAATGAGTTTTATGGTCAAATCGCCATTGAAAAAAGAGGTTCTTCTTCAAATGAGTTTCCGATGAAATCTTATGGACTCGAAACGCGTGGTCCGGATTCAGTTAATTACAATGTTTCACTTTTCGATTGGCCGAGCGACAATGATTGGATACTTCATGCACCCTATACGGACAAGGCCATGATTCGAAATGTACTCACCTATGATCTTGGACGTCAAATGGGTCAATATGCACCTAGAACAAAATTATGCGAGGTGATACTTAATGGTTCGTACATCGGCGTATATGTTTTGATGGAACGCATTAAAGTTAATCCAGGACGCGTGGATGTGGATCCGCTTCTCTATTCGGATACGTTAGACAATCACCTGACGGGTGGATACATTATCAAAGTGGATAAAACTACTTCAGGAGGAATCATTGCTTGGACCTCCCCGTATACTGCACAAGCACCGAGTAACGGACCCATCTATTATCAAATGCATGACCCGGAACTCAACGAAATGCATCCCGATCAATTTAACTACATCAAAACCTATGTAAACAATTGGGAAACAGCACTGAAAGGGGTGAATTTTGCCAATCCACAAATTGGATTCAGGGCATTTTCAGATGAATTGTCCTTTATAGACTACCTACTTATCAATGAATTGTCCAAAAATGTAGATGGATACCGCATCTCCAATTTTCTACATAAGAAAAGGTTTAGTGAGGGCGGAAAAATTCATGCTGGTCCGCTTTGGGACTTCAACTTAGGCTGGGGAAATGCCAACTATTGTCAAGGTGGACAAACCTCCGGATGGGAAATTAATTTCAATTCAGTTTGTCAAGGAAATGGCGCACTGATGAACCCATTTTGGTTGAACCGCATGTTACAGGATACCATCTTCGCTAATAATGTTAATTGTCGTTGGACCGATCTTCGCACCAGTATTCTGAGTGATTCAAGACTAATTCAGTATATCGATTCCATGGCAACGACGTTAACAGAACCTGCCGTTCGTAATTTCAACCGTTGGCCTATACTTGGTGTTTATGTTTGGCCGAATAACTTTATTGGCAACACCTATCAAGAGGAAATCACTTACATGAAAAATTGGATACTCGCTCGCACCGCATGGATGGATGCGAATATGTTTGGAACGTGTTATTCTCTCGGACTAGACCATTCAAAATCTAATGTAAAAATAGTTCCTAATCCAGCCCAAACGGATGTAACTGTCACTGGTCTTCCCGTAGATATCAAGATGGTATTGACCGACTTTTCAGGTAAGATAATTAAACAAATAGTTACTCAAGAATCATCTACAGTCATTGATCTTTCTGAGCT
Source organism: Bacteroidota bacterium (assembly GCA_041176665.1). Lineage (GTDB taxonomy): Bacteria > Bacteroidota > Bacteroidia > Flavobacteriales_D > Crocinitomicaceae > UBA952. The sequence continues at coordinate 5,557 of JBEDCT010000009.1, forward strand.
TGCAAACGGTATTTATTTTCTTACCGAAACTAATAATGGAATTCATGAAAAAATCATTAAAAACTAAGGTCCTAAGTTTCATACTTGGAATGGCGATTATTTTCGTTCAATCGGCTTGCGTTAAGAAAAATGTAGGTCCTGGTGGGACATCTGCCATTATAGGATCCGTAACTGGACAAGATTTCGAACAAGGCGAGAATGAAATCCAGCACATTACTTTTACGTCGGGTGCACAACTCGAACACGGGGATTATTTTTTACTCAATGACCTTACTTTCGGAACGAATTACTACATCTATTTTTCGAATCCAAATTGGATTTCCTCCGCGAATCCAAATCTACAGGGAAGAACTGGATTGGAAGTCGTGTTCAATTATAGTAATTCGAATGTAAGTATCGCACAAGCCGTCAAAGTAAAACTAGAGTCTTTGGGTTTATTGAATGCCAATTTATCTTTGCAACAGGACATTCTAACGCTTTCTTGGAAAAGTAGAAAAAACGTAGTGGATCCAGATAACGGGACGACCAACTTTGCGGTTGATGTTTCCAATCAAGGAGAAGCTGACTTTCTTCAAACGGGTGTTTTGAATATGGCAGAAAAGCGCGTCTACTTGTGTTACGGGGATAATAGTTACCCGAGTGAAGATGTGCGCACCAATCAATTGGGTGAATTTTTATTTCCTGATTTGCAAAAGGGATCCTATAAAGTATATGTCATTAGCATGTCGCCTCCTTATGAGGAAATGCACAAAGAGGTAGCGGAAACCGTTACGATCACTGAAGATAAAAGTATTGTTGACGCGGGAGTTCTCGGAATATTTTATTGATGAAAAAAATTCTATTACCCATCCTTTTATGGAGTAGTTTTTCTTTTGGCCAAACTGGCCTCTGGATGGATGCGAGTTTGGCTAAAAAATGGAATAAAAACCAATCCTCAGGAATTGAAATAGGCTATAGAAAAAATGCCAGCATTGGTTTCGATCGTCTTTTTATCGATGCATGTCATCAAGTTCAAATACTCGATGGCCTTCAACTTGAGGCCGCTTATCGGTTGGTTTTAAACGAAAAAGGGGATCAATTCGTCCTTGCCGGTGATCGATTTTCTCAAAGGTATCAACTTGGTGCGAAATTATCCATTTTAGATGCCTTTGACATTGGCCCAAAAAGACTGAACTTAAGTTGGACGTCTACGCAGCAATGGGGATTGCGTGTTGGTCAACGCACAAGTAGTATTTGGCGCAATAAAATCAGCTTAGGCTATGATGTCAAGAACTTTCCGCTCAGTCCATTTGCGAGCGCTGAGCATTTTTACCAATGGAACGCGAACGTAGTTTATACTCCAACGGAGGTGATTACTAGCGGAGCTACTGTTCAATGGCGTTACTTTGTAGGAATGGAGATTGAACTACCAAAAAAGAATTCGATAAAGATCCAAGTTGGACTTAGACAACGCGCCAGTGGCAATCAACCCTTGCTCCGATTATCGTACAATAAATCCATTTGATTTTTATACAATAAAAAAGGGAGACCCGAAGACCTCCCCTTTCCATCAATCAACGAGTTGAATATTAGTAACCAGGATTTTGATCTAAATTTCTATTTAAAACAATATCCGCAGTTGGAATCGGGTATAAATTCACATAAGTTGGAACGGCAACACCTGCTACGTCTCCACCTTTGAAAGGCCAAACATAATCAGCTCCGGCAAAGTATCCGAAACGAATCAAATCCGTTCTTCTTGTTGCTTCCCATTGCATTTCACGTGCACGCTCATCAAGAATATCATCTAATGTCAAGGTCGTAACATTGAACGAAGAATTTCCATAACCTCTTTCACGAATGAGATTTACATATTGAATCGCCGTACCTGAGTTACCTAAACGCAATTGCGCTTCAGCATACATCAAATACACATCTCCTAGACGGAATAATGGGAAATCGATATCCGTATGTGGTGAAACTGAATTATTTGATGCGTTTCCACCTGTAGATGTTTTGTTTTTAAACTTCGGATTAGCATATCCCTGTGTAAAAGTGGACATACTCGTGATTTCTTTTTGTTGTCCTGTTGTGTAGAACATCCAACGTGAATCCTGAGTTGTGTCGGCAAACTTATCGATGAACGGCGCTTTTGCACGAAGTCCACCCCATTTACCATTCACACCATAATCAGCAGCGACCATGCTTCCACCTAAGGAAGCACAAACTAAGAATGTTGTTCCACCCCATGTTTGCGAATAAAGTCCGTTATAAACGATTGGGAAGATGATTTCGGGCGATGTATTGTTATCCGCTAAGAATAAATCTTGGTAATTGTCATCCAATGAAAATGCACCAGTGTTCATTACTTTTTCGCAGTATGTTGCACATTCTGAATAACGATCATTTCCAGCACCTAAATACACTTCAGCATTCAAGTACATTTTCGCCATTAACGCTTGTGCTGCGGATTTAGAAGCACGTCCGTAAGGCACAGCAGATGGAGCCAACATGGTTGTTTCAACAGCTTTTAACTCATCTTCAATATATTTGAATAAATCAGCGCGTTTAATTTGTTCTGGTTCGAAAGCACCTACACGGTCATTTTCCGTTACAAATGGTACGTTACCGAATAAGTCCATTGCGTGGTAATATGCTAAAGCGCGCAAGAAACGAGCCTCTTCGCGGTATGTGCGAATTTCCGCCATCTTCGCTTCAGAGAATCCACGTGTCGTTAATTTCTCTTCGCGTGCTTGCCAGATGAACTCATTACAAAGTGTGATTTGGTAATAGATACGGTAGTACATACCTTTTACCCAAACGTTGTCGGCATTCCACTGCGACTTATTCAAATCTGGAATTCCTGGGTCATTCCACCCACATATTGCTTCATCTGTTGGAAGTTCTTGAAGGTTCCACAATACACGAATGTATGCGGAGAATCCTTCATCAATTCCTGCGATATCTGCTGATCCAGCTGGACCGTTATTTCCAGTCATAGACATTCCAGAATACAATTTCGCCAAAACGTTAATGTACTGATCTGGATTGCTGTAAACTGCCTCGGCATTTAAACCGTATTTAGGCGATTGATTTAATTGTTTATTACATGAAACCAAGAATAAGGAAGCTGTAATAAAGGTATAGGCGATTATTTTTTTCATGGCTTTCAAATTTAGAAGTCAAATGTTAAGTTCAACGAATACATACGTGGACGTGGGTAGAAATTGTTGTCAATTCCACCGTTTACCTCTGGATCTTGTCCCATATATTGTGTTAATACGAATACGTTTTGAACGGTAAAGCTGGCGTTCAATCCCAATTTATTATTTGTGAATTTCAATTTACCAAAATGGTATCCGATGTTCACGAAGTCCATACGTAAGAAGTTTGCTTTCTCAAGGTAGTGGTCAGACAATAATTGATTGTTTGTTGTCTTTTGAACCTCATCCTGATAATACAATGAACTAATGTTGTTCAAGTATTTTTTCGTTCCATCAATGGTTTGGAACGTTGCACTATTCGAATGTAGATTGTTGTAAATAGTTGCTCCTAATTCACTTCTCATTGAGAATCCAGCGAACCATTTTTTGTAGGTAAAGTTCAACGCAGACCCAAGGAATACTTTTGGTGCAGCTTGTCCAGCATAGTAACGATCATCGATATTGATGATTCCATCGCCATTTGCATCTTTGTACGCATGGATATCTTTCCATTTGTCTGATGTGTTCACTACACCATCATTGTTGATGTCAATCGATGCTTGTTCACCTACTTGAATCATTGATCCATCCGTATCGTATTGCTGATCTAACACGAAGTACGTAAATGTAGCATAACCAACTTGGTGAACTTGAATCGTATTGCCGATTCCACCACCAATACCACCAACTAATACACCTGGAGATTTTGGATCAGAAACAAGTGAAAGTTTCGTTACCGTGTTTTGGTTATATGTTGCGTTGATTGCCCAATCTAGACGTGCGTTCTTTTTAGCAATGATTCCAACATTCAAACTTGCTTCCACACCTTGGTTTCTCATTCCACCAACGTTTGTCAAAATCATGTTCGTGAAGTTCGTTCCTGCAGGAACTGGAACAGTCGCTAATAAATCACTTGTTTCTTTGCGGTAAACATCGATACTTCCTGAGAAACGGTCATTTTTGAATCCGAAATCTAAACCTAGGTTGTAACTTGCTGTTGTTTCCCACTTCAAGTTCGCATCAAATCCAGCTGGACGTAAAACTTGGTAGTATTGTCCTCCGAAAGCATACTGTGCTGTCGTTGCGCCTAAGAAATAGTTCCCGATGTACGCATAATCACCAATTCCGTCTTGTTGTCCAGTTACACCCCAACCAGCGCGTAATTTTAACATATTGATGGATTTAGAATCTTTCAAGAAATTCTCTTCAGAAATAAGCCATGCACCAGAAACAGCTGGGAAAAGACCCCAACGTTGGTCTGGACTAAAGCGAGAAGATCCATCACGACGCAAAGAAGCATTCACAATGTACTTTCCTTTGAAACTGTAAATTGCACGAGCGTAATAGGATAGTAATACGTTCTTCGTGTAATTAGGGTATGGACTGGAAGCTGCTTGAACAATGGAATCTTGTGCTTGATTGTAAGCAGGATTATTTGGACCTCTACTCATCCAATCTTGATATGAATATCCAGCAGTAACATCGAATACATGGTCGCCGAATTTTTTACCCGAATTGTACGTTGCGTACGTTTCCATCAATTTGTTTTCTTTTCTGGATAGGTATTCGGAATAGCGTCCATTTGTAAAATAACCCGCCGCAGATAAAGAATCAGTGGTTACGCTTCCAGTTCCTTCTGAAAAGTCACCTCCCACATTCACAATTGCTTTCAATCCTTCTAAGAAAGGAAGGCTATATGTCAATTTAGCATTTGCGATTGCACGATTCACTTTACTTACGTCCTCTGTTTGGTTTATTAATCCTAATGGATTTCTAGCGGATAAGGTATTCGGTTTGTTGCTATCTATCCATTCGAAATATCCATTGTAATTCTCATTTCCTGAGTAAACAGGTTGTGTTGGATCGAAATAAGCTGCTCCTAATGCACCGCGATTAGCGAAGAAAGAGCTTGTTTGAATGTACTTAATGTTCGACTCAAGCAACAAGGTATTATTTAAAAAAGATGGATTCATGTTCAATCCAAGTGACGTACGACTGAATTGATCTCTTTTTAAAATTCCATTTTCATTTCTGTTACCAATGGACAAGCGGTAAGGGAAGTTCTTGATACCACCTGTGATTGACAAGTTATTATCAACGACAAGTGCATTTCTGAAAACTTGTTTTTGCCAATCTGTGCTAGAATCTCCTAATAATGCTTTTTGAGCAGCAGTACCTCTTGCATTCACCAACGAACGTAAAGAATCTCCGCTTAGTACATCTGCGTATTTTGCAATAGTTGATTGTGATATTTTTGTATCCAAAACAATCTTCAACGGTGCATTTTTTCCACCATCACCTTTTTTCGTAGTAATGATGATGACTCCATTTGCCGCACGCGAACCGTAGATCGCTGTTGCAGATGCGTCCTTCAATACCACAAATGAAGCGATGTCATTTGGATTGATTAATGACAATGGATTTGCAACACCTGCAATTCCACCATTATCTAAAGGAATTCCATCGACAACAATGAGTGGATCATTACTCGCATTAATGGAAGTTCCACCACGCAAACGCAAAGTACTACCAGAACCAGGAGCTCCATCATTCGATGTCACTTTTAATCCAGCAACCTTACCCATAATTAATTGCTCAGGTGTAGAAAGTGAACCTTGAACAAAGTTTTTCTCGTTAATTACCGTCGCGGCACCAGTTAAATCCTTCGTTCTTGACGTACCGTAACCAATAACAACTACCTCATCTTCTTCTTTCGCTTTCGATTGAAGGGTAATGTCCTTTACTAATGACTGGTTTTCCTGCAAAGAAACTGTTTCTTTTAAGGTCTCCATTCCCATGAAGCGGTAAATTAAGGTGTAACTACCGGCAACCAATCCTTTGATTTCATAGAAACCTTTGTCATTGGTCATTGCGCCTTTGGACTTACCTTCAACTGTGACTGATGCATTGTTTAAAGCATTTCCTTCAGCATCCTTCACCATTCCTTTTACGCTCGCATTTTGAGCAAAAGAAATGATTGATAGCAACATGAAACTTGCAAAAACAGCAAAAGTTCGTGTAATTTTTTCAATCATAGATGTTATTTTAGTTTTAAATTTTTGTTTTAGTAAGTCAAATATATTTTTTATTTTCCTTAATGTCAAGTTGACACATAGATTTTTTATCACCAATTGATTTGAATGTTTTGAACCTTTTCCTTTAAAGCCATTGGTAGCTTGATTTTTTGGTCCATCACTTCCGTTTTCATTTTCTTTCCATTCACAGAAATACTTTTTGGAATTCGCGACGAATGAATCATCACATTGTATGTAAAGGTATGTTGGCTCATGTTGGAACCGTAAGTGGGCTGAAAGGTCAATTTAGTCTTCTTTGCGTTCTGACTCATATTCATATGCAACAATTTGAACATGCCTTTTTCGTATGCTTCATTGGTCAAACCGTCATCTTCGTACCACATTCCTTTGCTCTCCGTTAATTCCGGCCCATCGTAATAGTGAATGGTCACCAGTGAATCGGCGTAAGCCTCGGTAGATTGAATAATTGGCGACATTGGAACAAAAGAACCACCTTTCACCAAAACGGGAATACTCGACAGTTGTCCACCCATTAAGAATCTTTGTCCTTTTGTTACTTGATACGGGTGTGCCTCATCAAATTCTTTCTCTTTTATATCAGGCACATAGGTCAACTCAGTTGGTCTCATATTTTTCAATTCCTTTCCGGAAGTAAAATTATACCAAGTCCCAGCTGGCGCATTTACTACTTGAATTGGCACAGCATTCTCCCCTATTTTTTGTGTAATTGGCTTTACCAAGAAACAACTTCCCCACATGTATTCAGTTGCCAATGAATCGGACCAATGTGCACTGGAATCTTCCATGAAAACTGGACGCATTAACGGTGTTCCATTCAGATGGTTTTCAAATGCCAAGGTATAATTGTAGGGTAAAAGTTGGTAGCGCAATTCGATGGCTTCTTTCGCCAATTGTTTGGTTTTTTCATCTTTAAAAATGGCTTCACTCGGCACTTCCTGTTGTCCGTGTGGGCGGAAAATCGGTTGAAAAACGCCGTACTGCAACCAACGCACGTACAATTCCGGATCGTCATTAGCTCCACCGAATCCACCAAGGTCAGAGTGCATATACGCGATTCCTTGCAAACCCATTTGCATACTAATTTCCATTTGTGGACGCAGTCCGCCCCAAGTACGATTCACGTCTCCCGACCACGGAATGATACCGAAACGTTGCGTTCCAGTGCTACCTGAGCGCATTAAAATAAATGGACGTTCATTCGGGTAGTCTTTCTTGTATCCTTCGTAAATCAATTTTGCCCATTCGTGTCCGTAAATATTATGGACTTCATCGGCATAGCCAACCGCGTGTTTTAACTTTGCTGGATGCACTTCAGGTTCTCCAAGGTCACCCCAGAATCCACGTGCTCCATATTGATGTAGTTCTTTGTAAATATCCCAAAACCATGTTCTTGTTTCTGGCTTAAAGACATCCAACAATCCCGTATTTCCGAAATAAAAATCATAGGTAAAGGGTTCTCCTTGTTCATTTGTTCCCAATAATTTTTTATCACTGACTTCTTGCCATTTTTTCGATGTCGTAAGAATAAATGGTTCCGTAATCAAGACTGTCTTCACTCCTTGATTTTTGAAATCAGTGATCATTTCTTTTGGATGAGGAAACGAGTCCGTATCAAAAGCTAAATTCCCTAATGTCCCTTGAATTTCCTTTCCAAACCAATACAAATCGAAGATAATCGCATCTAGTGGAATGGAATCTTTGCGAAATTGATCAACCACATTACGCGCTTCTGCTTCAGAATGATAGCCAAAACGACTCGCAAAGTTCCCAAATGCCCATCGAGGCGGCATGGGTTGGTGTCCAGTTAGGTCTGTGTATTCGGACAAGAGATCTTTCCAATCGTCCCCTACAATTACTTGATAGGTTTTGCGTCCACCAATGGTTTCATAGGTTAACACGTTGTTCTTTTTTGAATCCAAATCCAAGTAGCCAATTTGTGCATTATCAAAATGAATGGCGTAACATTTATTCGAAACGACCATTGGCATCGTGTAATTCATCAATTCTGAATGTTCCTCGTAACCATAGTGCGCACGGTTGTACAACTGTAAACGATAACCACGGCGATTCATTCCTAATGCACGTGCTCCTGCTCCATAAAGCATCTCGTCAGCGGTCAGGTTAAAATGAATTTTCTCAGAATCCTCCGTTTTCTCATAACCCCAATTTTCAGAAATGACGGATTTATTCTTGTACCAGTAACTGATTTGAAATGGTTTTTGTTGAATGTCAACTTTTAGGTTATCTGAAGTGTACAAACTAATGACTCCTTTTGACTGACTCATTTGAAGGTTGTCCGAATTTACAGCCGCCACCACCGCATGCGATGTCAACAGGTGTTTTTGACCATTTGGAATGAATGTCGTTTCAACTATTTTTCCAGACCACGCTGAAAAATAATACGTACCATCGGAAACGTTAACTTTGAATCCATTGCTTGATTTTTCAACAGAGACAAATTGACGCGTTGCGTTTTGTCCCCAACTGATGGTAGAAACGAAGAGAAAAATGAGTAGGTT
>JBEDCT010000010.1:0-7609 GCA_041176665.1 Bacteroidota bacterium
GCAGCTGGTGTAAATTGAGTTGCTACTGTTACGTTCAAGGTATCCAAAGAAACGATTGAAACGGGTGCACTAGATCCAACAAACGCTCCACTGTTCACGTTCACGTTTAATTTCACATTTGATTGGTTGTTCACTCCACCGTTAAAGATATCTGCTGAGAAATCAATTGGAGCTACCTGTGCCGTTGGAATTTGGTAGTAGTGAAGTCCAACTGAACCCCAATCTGTACCAGTTACAGCAAGATCATTTGTTGGGTTTGTTACCAATTTTACATCATCGATATACCAACCGTATGTGATCCATACATTGGGATTCGTTGCTGAATTAGGATAGTTGGTTGTCCATTGAAAACGAATCCAAAGTTGACTTGGAGCACCTGTTAAAAAAGGTGCTAAATTCACTGATTTTGAATCTGGATTCGAGTATGCTGCACCACCTGATGCGGAAAGAACTGATTTATCTAAGTTATTTCCAACGGAAACCCATGTTGTTCCATTTGTACTGATAAACATTTCTTGCAAGTCGTTGAAACGTGCACCATATTGCTGAAATTGCAAAGAGATTTGGTTTGTCCCTCCAAGTGCAGCAACATCAATTGGGTTCGCTGTTGTCATCGTGTAAACAACATTCAACGCTTGAGTTGCCGCTTGTGCATCACCATTTACTAGCTCAGCATAGTTACCGCCTGAAGTAGAATTGATTCCCGCAGTAGACCACCAACCATCAGAAGTGTTGTTAATGTTCCATCCAAAATCGATTCCAGTTTGACCGCTGTTATCTAATGTCCAGTTCGCTGGAGTAGAAAAATTATCAGACCAAATGGTTACACCTAAGGCTTTTTCGTTTGATTGAATTGATTCAGCATGAATTGGCGCCTTTACCAAATCTTGGAACGTTGCTAATTTAGGGGCTTTTTGAGCTTGAGCAGCCAAAGAGGACGCTAAAACGACAGCCGATAGTAGAACTTTTTTCATTTTATTTGTTTTTTCTTGTTATCAAATATACAAACTATTTTCTATCCTTCAAAAAAGGTAATTGAATACGCAATTGTTGCAAATTGGCCCATGATAATGTGCACGTTTGAACAGCCTCTTGATTATCCATTTCCAACAAGGCGGAACCAAGGCCGTCATAGATAGCCGATGCTCCAGGATAAACGATGTTGTTTCCGTCAACTCCAACACGATTGACTCCAATCGTATAACATTGATTTTCGATGGCGCGTGCTTTCAGCAACGTAGACCAATGAAGAACGCGTTTTTCCGGCCAATTCGCCACGTATAAGAGCACATCATAAGCGCTTTGCCCGTTTGATTGAATCCGATTGCGAATGAGCTCAGGAAAGCGCAAATCATAACAAATTTGTAGATTAAACTTCCAACCTTTGAATTCAAGAATTGTTTCTGAAGTGCCTTCCGTAAAAATCTTGTCTTCGCCACCTAGTCCAAAGGACTTGCGTTTGTTATAATGGGTCACTTTTCCTGAAGGTTCAACAAACACCCCGCGGTTAAAAAACTGCATATTTTCACGAACCATTAAGGAAGTGTAGATGGCTGATTGATGTTCCGCAGCCCAACCTTTCAATTGCTCAATAATCGGATTCTCAAACCATTCTTCCGCCAAAGAGGAATTCATGGAAAAAGAGGTATGAAACATTTCCGGAAGTACAATGAGGTCTGAGTCCGTCAGTTGCGAAATAAACGAATTAAACTTCTCCAAATTAGCAGTTGCATCCTCCCAAAATTGATCTGCTTGAATTAAACTTACTTTTAAATCCTGCATAATCGATCGGTTGCACTTGTTAGGGTATCATCGTCCTTGGCATAGCAGAAACGTATTAATTTTTTATCTGTTAAATCCGCATTGAAAACCGACATCGGGATGCTCGCAACACCAAATTCTCTGGTCATACGTTTACAGAACTCGACATCCGGTTCGTCAGAAATAGCTTGATAGGAAGCCACTTGAAAATAAGATCCTTCAGCTGGTAATAATTCAAATCGACTATTTGCCATTTTACTTCGAAAAGTATCTCTTTTCTTTTGATAGAAGGTTCCCAATGTCTGGAAGTCCATTTCTGGTAAATAGTTCGCAAGGGTGGCTTGTGCGGGGCTATTCACACAGAAGACCAAAAACTGGTGGACCTTTTGTATTTCGACCATCACTTCTGCTGGTGCATATAGATAGCCTATTTTCCAACCCGTAATATGAAAGGTTTTTCCGAAGCTAGAGACAATGATGCTCCGATCTTTGAGTCCTTCAATTTGATGAGCAGAGATGTGTTTTTTCTCAAAAGTGATAAACTCATAGACTTCATCTGATAAAACCCATAGATTCGGGTACTCATTGAGTAAGGCATTCAATTCGTTAAAATCCTCCATGGACCAAACTTTTCCACTCGGATTATGAGGATTGTTTGTGATGATTAAACGGGTTTTATCATTTACTGATGAACGGATTCTCTCCCAATCAGGTAAAAATGCTTCGTTTAAAGGAATTCGCACTGGTTTAGCTCCTGAGAGTATAACAGGGCTTTCGTAGCAGTCATAACTAGGATCTAGAATAATCACTTCTTCTCCAGGATGAACCAATGCTTGAATCGTTGTAAAAATCGCTTGTGTTGCTCCTGCAGTCACTAAAAGATCTTGTTCACTGACTTTTCGTAGGTAATGGAATTCGATTTTACGCGCTATTTCTTGTCTTAACAACGGTAACCCTGCCATTGGAGCATATTGATGCACATTCGTGTCTATTTGTTCCTTAAACATGGATAGTAAACGGGAATCAACGGGAAAGTTTGGGAAGCCTTGTGATAAGTTAATGGCATCGTATTCGTTTGCCATTGCTGACATCACTGAAAAGATGGTTGTCCCTACGTGTGGTAGTTTAGATTTCACGAATTAATGGACCTAAATTGACTATTGTTGCGTCAACTTTTTCGCTTGTTCGATAGTAATGCGTTTTCCTTGATTGAACGCAATGACGAATGCTTGATCATAACCATTTTGGCGCATTTTATCTTGGAAAGCAACTGCTTCTTTCAATGTTTTAAATGCACCACCTAAACAATACTTGAAGGCATTGTCTTGTTGGTATTCATAAACATCTTGCGTTTGGTATTTTACCGTTGCATTCGGAATTTGCATCACGGATGATTCCACTTGCACACGGAAAATCAAACCTTCGCTTTCTTCTGTTACTGGTGTAATTCTGAAGTCCGCTTGATCGTCTGCGTTGAAGGTAAAGTTTCTATTTCCTTCCGAAGGAAGAGCCACACCTACTTTGGGTTTCACATTCTTTCCACCAGTGGAGATATTCAAACTCTTAATGGTAAATTCAGTACGACGATTTAATTGATTTTCTTCTTCAGAACATTTTGAACGAATTCGACCTTCGCATGGACAATCTACTTTCATCATCGTTTCTCCGTAACCTTTGTAAGTAATTCGGTCAGGACTTGAGATACGCGCTTTCACATAATTAGCAGCTGACAATGCACGACGGTTTGATAAATCTAAATTGTATATTTTCGGTCCACGACAATCGGTGTGAGAACCCAATTCAATTTCGATTTTCGCATGTTTGTTCATGAACGTAACTACCTTATCCAACTCGATAATTGCGTCCTGTCTTAAATCAGCTTTGTCAAAGTCGTAGTAAATGGATTTAAGTCCAAGCAATTCATTGATGATCATATCAATGGAAAGAGGCTCAAGATTCAAATCAACTAAATCAGCCACATTGATTTTATTTGTATCCTTAGCTGTAATAGAGAACTCAACGTCTTTAGAAACATATCCATCTTTCTCCATAGATATTTTGAGCTTTCTCACTGCATTTAATGGAATGCTATCCAACGTTTGCAAGAAACTTCCTAATTCATCCGTAGACCCTTGGAAAAGAATTATTCCAGTTGAGTCATCTACAACTTTTACTGCCACGTCAGAAATTGCTTCTCCAGAATTTTTATCCTTTACAGTATAAGCCAATTGAACATCCACAAAAAGATCGATTAACTTAAATTCGTAAATATCATCTGTTACACCGTTGTTCGCACGGTTAGAAGTTATGTATCCCGATTTTTTGTCATTGAACATGATCGCCAAATCATCATATTTGGAGTTGAATTTCTCCCCCATATTTTTGACTTCAAAGTTTTCCATGACGAACAGGTCATATCCACCTATTGTTGTAAAAGCGTTTGATGTAAAATAAAGTTTGTTATCAAACATGAGTGGGAAACAATCATGACCTTTTGAATTTACATAACGCACTAACTCTTTATCTCCGAATTTTTTACCATCGAAATTAGCACGATAGATGTCCATTCCACCAAGTCCACCTGGCATGTCTGAGACAAAGTATAACACTTTATTCTTTTCGTCATAAAACGGATGAGTAACATTGAAGTTATCATTGTTAAATGGAACTGGTGTAGGTTTACTCCATTCGCCTTTATCGTTCTTGGTTGAATAATGAATGGTTAATTTCTCGTATTCGTTTGATCCAAAATTGTTCGTGAAAAACAACAAGTTTCCTGCTGCATTTGAACTTATTGGTCCATCAAAATAACATGAATTCACATTCAACAAACCTTTTGTTTCAGCACTTACTAATTTTGCGTCTTTCGTTTTACATCCCTCCACCTCGTATAAATCAGAATACGGTTTTTTGGTGTATGGGTCCATCATGATGTCCTCACATGGATCTTTCGAAGCAGACAAGACATACAGTTTATCTCCTATTTTTCTTGTGCCAAAATCATCAAACGATGTGTTGAAACAAGCAGGCGTTAATTGTACATCATACTGAGCCAAGATCGAACCTGCAGCAAGAAAAACAAGAATAGTGGTTAAAACGAAGCGCATCAGCTAGTGTCTATTTATCAGTTGAAGAAACGAGGTCCTTGACAACGACTTGTGTTATTATTGAATTTCCAACGCAAAGCAATTTCGTGAGACTGAACACTTACTTTGTTTACGTTTGACGTTGGGAACGTATAAGAGTACCCTAAGTAGAATCGGTTGTTAATATCATAACCAACAATTGCACCAATGGCACTATTCATTTGATAACTCACTCCAAAATCTAAGCCCATTTTATGACTCATGATGGCATTTAAATCTACTGTCCAAGGTAAACCCTCCATGTATCTAGCGACTACATTTGGACGTAATTGCCAAGTTGGGTTTAATGCAATGGTTCCACCCATGTAACCAAGGTATCCACCACGATTGTCAACATACAATAACATGTTTCTATCTAGGAAGTCCATTTTACCTACACGTGGTTGAGCTGCACCCACAAAGAAGTTCTTGTGGTATAACAAAACACCCCATCCAGCGTTGAATGTTAAACCTGTCGTAAGGTTTGACATCATGTCTGGATCAAATGGTTGTGTGATATCCAAATCCGTTAAGTTCACCGTTGTATTTCCTGCGATTGCACGAAGTCCAAGAGACAATCTCCACGTGTTTGATAATTTCAAATGGTAAGCTCCATTGATGGCGAATTGAGTCGTTTTTACGGGACCTAATTCATCCTGAAGTAAAGTAGCGCCAAGACCAAAATTTTTCAAGATATTAAAGTTACCTGAAAGAGTCATTGTTTTTGGAGCACCCTTAAATCCACCCCACTGCGCATTCGCGAGGGTGGATATATCAGAGTAAGAATTTGCACCCGCTTGAGCAGGATTCAGCATCAACGCATTGAACTGATTTTGTCTGTAGTTTGGGTCTTGTCCTAGCGCTTGAAAAGAAGCTATTACAATTCCTAATGCGACGATTATGCTATTTGTCTTTTTCATATCAATTGTTATCTATGAATTTTATTTTTGAACGCGGTTGATGTAAACATATCCATTCACTACTACTCCATTATCGAAAGTGAAGATGTAATAGTAAGTACCATCTGGAACTTGTGTTGATGAATTCAATAAAGTACCATTCCAATCGTTGTTGTACTCACTAGCTTCATATACAAGTGTTCCGTAGCGGCTGTAAATTGATACTGAACGTGTTTTGTATCCTTCGATTCCTGGGATGACGAAGTTATCATTGAATCCGTTTCCGTTAGGTGTGAATGCTTCTGGAATCACTGGACCACAAAGATCTGTGTCTATGAAGTCGTAAACGCCATCGTTGTCACAATCTTGTCCAACTTCACCAAGTCCACCGAAGTCCCATTCGAAGTCATCGCTAATTCCATCACCATCACTATCAGAATCTAAGTAGTTAGGGGTTCCGTCACCGTCGATGTCTGCAGTTCCTTCGATTACTGATGGGATACCATCTCCATCGTCGTCAGCATCTAAGCTATTTGGAATTCCATCTCCATCTGTATCACCAACTACTTCATCAACATCATTGATTCCGTCACCGTCATCATCTGAGTCACAAGCATTCAATGAACCATCGTTATCTGTATCTGTTCCAGAAGTTACAACAGTTACTAGAATTGTCGTTGTTGCCACATTTCCGTTGTTATCTGTTACTGTTACAGTGATATTGTTGTCACCGATGTCAGCACATCCGAACGTATATTGACTTAATGTCATAGATGCGATTCCACAGTTATCAGTTGTTCCACCATCTACATCATTAAATGTAATTGTTGTTGAACCGTTGTCATTAACAATAACCGTAATATCATTTACATTGATCACCGGTAGGATGTTGTCAACCACATTCACTAATTGCGTTGCTGTAGACGTATTTCCTGAACCATCGACTACTGTCCATGTTACTGTTGTCAATCCTAATGGGTAGATCGCTGGTGCGTCATTGGAAACTGTTGCTACTGAACAGTTGTCAGTTGCTACTGGCGCTCCAAGATTCACTCCAATTGCATCACAACCGAAGTTAGGAGCCATTGTAATGTTTGCAGGCGCAGAGATCACTGGATTCGTGTTATCACCGATGAACACGCTAATTGGTAATGAAGTCGCTGAACATCCACTTGCGTTCGTTACTGTCACCGCGTAGCTTCCTGTTTGGTTCACTGTAATGAATGGTGTTGAAGGTCCATTTGACCATTGGTAGTTAGCTCCATTCGAAGCGAATAAGATAACCGTTCCGCCAGGACACATCGTGGTAGCACCACTTGGCGTAATGATTGGAACAACTGGGTTGTTCAATACATTTACTACCGCTGTTACCGTTGTTGCACAAGCACCATTTGTTACTGTATAAGAAATAGTTGTTGTTCCTGCATTTAATCCAGTCACAATTCCTGTATTTGAAACTGTAGCAATGAAGTTATTCGCACTTGTCCATGTTCCATTGATTGTTGAACTTGTTAAGTTGATTGTTCCTCCTTCACACACGTTGTTTGCACCTGTAATAGCTGCTACTGCTGGAATTGTACTCGTTGTTACAACTGTCGTTGCCGATGTTGTCTCACAACCTGCTGCACTTGTTCCAACTACGAAGTAGCTACCAGCTGCATTTACCGTGATACTAGAAGTGAAATCACCTGTATTCCATAAGTAAGATGCTGCACCTGTTGCAGTCAAGGTAACACTTCCACCTTGACAGAACAATGTTGGTCCGTTTGCGGTAACTGTTACTGCTGGATTAGCATTCACTAATACTGTTTGAGTAGCCGTTGA
>JBEDCT010000011.1:0-5645 GCA_041176665.1 Bacteroidota bacterium
AAGATTCCTTGTCCACAAACATTACAGCTCCATACGGATTCTTCACAGCAATCTTTAAGTTGATTCCTCTGCCTCCGGATGGACCAGACATTCACTTCACGGTAGCACCGAATCCATCGAACGGAACGTTTGTTTTAAGTCACGATAACAAAACACAAGCAAGCGGATGTACTTACGAAATCTCTGATTTAAGTGGCCGAATAATAACGCAAGGAACAGTGAATAATGCAGCTTTGGAAACACCTGTATCGATTCCGGAAATGCGTTCAGCAGTTTATATTTTACGAGTGCTGAAGAACGAAGAAGTATTGTCGACGTTTAAGGTGTTGAAGTACTAGCCCGAAACTCCTGAAACAAGTCTTCAGCAGCCTGGTAAGCTAACTTTTCACCAGATTTCACCTTAGACTCCATTTCGTGGTATTTCGCCAACCAATGCTCATTCGCGAAAAAGTCGCTTTGCAGTAGCGAGCGCATCATTTCCTCTAACACTTCGACTTCTTGGCGTTTTCGGTTTTCGGTGAGCCATCCGCTGTGATTCATTTTTATGAAAAAGGACTCGATGTTTTTCCAAATGTCTTCGAAACCTTCTTTCGTCATGCTACTCGCTGTATGGACTTGCGTAATCCAATCGTTTTCTTTCGCCGGAAATAAGTGTAAGGCATTCGCGTATTCCCTTCTCGCCCATTGCGACTTTTGAATGTTTTCTCCGTCCGCCTTGGTGATGATCATTCCATCCGCCATTTCCATGATGCCACGTTTCATTCCCTGTAACTCGTCACCTGCACCTGCAAGCATCAGTAAAAGGAAGAAATCGACCATAGAGTGCACAATCGTCTCTGATTGTCCCACACCGACCGTTTCAATGAAAATCACCTCGAATCCTGCCGCTTCACAAAGGATAATGGCCTCTCTCGTATGCCGCGCGACACCACCAAGCGTTGTCCCAGCAGCTGTCGGACGTATAAAAACGCGTTCATTGACGGACAATGTTTCCATGCGTGTTTTGTCCCCAAGTATACTTCCACCAGAAACGTTGGAAGAAGGATCAATCGCTAAAACTGCAAGGTTTTGCTTATGCTGTAAAATAAAATTTCCGAAGGATTCAATAAAGGTACTCTTCCCTACCCCTGGAACACCAGTGATGCCAATGCGCCAAGCTTGTTTCTTTTGAGAAAGGCAAAGTTGTAGGAGTTTATTCGCTTCGATGCGGTCCTCTGGACGACTACTTTCAACCAAGGTAATTCCAGCACTCAAGGCCGTTCGATCTTGCTGACAAATTCGTTCAAATAAATCATCCGCGCGACGTTCACTGAAACGTGCTTTCCGTTCTTTGAACCAATCGCTTAGGTGTTGATCATTAGGCATTCAATAGTTCTTTTAAGGCAGAAAAAGCCGCTTGGATATTTGCATGAATTTCTGAGATAGTAGCCTCCATCATGTAGCATGGAGCGGTAATAATGTTGTTAACGTGATCTACGTGAACGGATCCCAAGGCACAATCAGTTGTTTCTGCTCCTGTTTGTTGCAATCCCGCTTCAAATCCTGAAATTTCATAGGGCGAGGTCGCATGTTTCGAACCGATGGTCATGGAAGCGTGTATAGATGATCCTTGAAAAGCTTTCGCTAGAACAATCGGACTTACACACAGTGCGACAATCGGTTTCCCAATATTCACAAGATTGACTAGGAGTAACTTGACATCCGGACGTATAGTAGCATTTGGACCATCAAAAGCCCATGAAGTGAAATTCTTTGCACTCCCGAATCCACCAGGGATGACCAATGCATCGATGTCCGCCGGAACAACTTCTTCTATAGATTGAATGTTGCCACGAGCAATTCGCGCTGCCTCTACTAACATGTTTCGTGATTCAGGCATTTCTTCACCGTTTACATGGTTGACCACATGGTGTTGTGGAGCATCGATACCAATACAAACCGCTTCCGCACCCATTTGATCAATGGCCAACAAACTTAAGACTGCTTCTTGAATTTCCGCGCCGTCATACACGCCGCAACCCGATAATAAAACGCCTATTTTCAACATGTTAAGCTTATTTACTTGACTAATTTACGATATAATTCTTCATACATAGGAAGAATCCGTGCCAAACTAAATTCTTCTGAACGTAATTTCGCTTGTTTTTTAAATGTATGATGATTTTCAGGCTTCAATAATTCAAGGGTGTTTTTCGCCATGTCATCAATGTCGCCAACGTTGGATAAAAAACCAGAGTATCCGTGAACATTCACTTCTGGAATTCCACCCGTATTAGATGAAATAACTGGGACACCTACCGCCATTGCTTCCAAAGCCGCAAGTCCAAAACTCTCCGTTTCCGAAGGAAGTAAAAAGACATCCACCATTTCTAATACGTGGGATGTATCTCTTACCTTACCGAGAAATATTACTTGATCAAATAAATTCAATTCCCTGCATAAACGCTCACAATGGTAACGATCTGGACCATCGCCAACTAAAATCAATTTGGACGGAATTTCCGCGTTCACTTTCGCGAAAATTCGCATCACATCTTCCACACGTTTCACCGGACGAAAATTGGATATATGGCACAAAATACGCTCTCCATCTCGCGCATACTTTTGACGCATATAGACAGTGTAATGTTCATTTTCCGCATCTTCCACCACGAAATTTGGAATCACCTGAATATCCCGCGTCACCTGAAAATGTGCGTAGGTATCCTTTTTCAAACTTTCTGAAACGGTTGTTACCGCGTCCGAATGGTTGATGCAAAAAGTAATCACGGGCTCAAACGAAGGATCCTTTCCAACGAGTGTGATGTCTGTACCGTGAAGTGTCGTCACGAAGGGAATGCTAATTCCTTGCGCTTTCAAAATCTGCTGCGCCATAAACGCCGCCGAAGCATGTGGAATGGCATAATGAACATGAAGAATATCCAGCTTTTCGTGTTTCACCACATCCACCATTTTACTAGCAAGCTGTGTTTCATACGGTTGAAAATCAAAAAGTGGATAATCTGTTAAAGAAACTTCGTGGTAAAAAATATTTTCACGGAAAGAACCGAGTCGAACCGGCTGCGAATAGGTAATGAAATGAATCTCATGTCCCTTTGCCGCTAGTGCCTTACCTAACTCCGTCGCTACAACCCCACTTCCACCATATGTTGGGTAAAGTACAATGCCTATTTTCATGTTTATTTTGATAATGGAATAAATAATGTAATGCGATAGATAATCGGTAAAATCCTCACCACTTGTCCAAATTCATTTTTGATTTTGAAATTGTAAGAACTTCTAAACGGACTATTATCCGCGTTGATGACATCATAAAACAAGGCTAGGTTCAAATTAATTTTTGGCGTTAGCTTCAAATAAAATCCACCACCCACGAATAAGTTTGGTGTCCATTTGTTCTGTCCTTCCTGGAACGTGGTAAAATTAAATGGGTTATGCAGCATTTGAAATTCTACTCCCGCAAATAATTTATCTTGATACCGCATGTGCGCAAAAGCACCTCCACCATAAATGGTAAACTGTGTATTCACATTGAGGTAATTGGACCAAGATCGGTGCAAGCGAAATGATGGACCAATGATCAAATTATTTTGAAGTTTCACTGCGTATTTTAACTCTCCACCGACGGTACCGCCGAGCTGAGATCCACCACCAAAAGCCTCGATTCCGAGTTCAGAACTTTGTATTTGAGCGTTCGAAGTAAACTGCAACAAACACAGAAATATGCCGATTATAAAATGCTTCATGTTTTTCTTTTCCACAAAGATAACTTGATTTAGGTCAAGATGTATGTTCTTCTTATCTTTGCAAAAACTTTCTCATGACACTTTTAGACGGTAAGGCAACAGCAGCACAAATACGCACCGAATTAGCTCAGGCAGTTCAACAGCGAAAACTGGAAGGAAAAAAAATTCCTCACCTCGCAGCTGTATTAGTTGGTAACGATGGTGGATCTGTTTCTTACGTCAATTCGAAAGTGAGCGCATGTGACCAAATTGGATTTGAAAGTACACTCATTCGCTACGATTCTTCGGTGCCTGAAGATATTTTGTTGGACAAAGTTCGTCAGTTAAACGAAGACAAAAGCATCGATGGATTTATCGTTCAATTACCCTTACCTGCGCACATCGATGAACTAAAAATCACTCAAGCGATCGATCCAAAGAAGGACGTAGATGGATTCCATCCACGAAATCTTGGGAATATGATTTTGAACTTACCGGGATTCCTACCTGCGACTCCTGCCGGAATCATGGCTTTGATTGAACGAAACAATATTGAAACAGAAGGAAAAAATTGTGTCATCATCGGACGTAGTAACATTGTTGGAACACCCCTTTCCATCATGTTGGGAAGAAATGCAAATCCAGGTAACTGCACGGTTACTCTTGCACATTCGCGCACCGAGAACTTGAAGGAAATTTGTTTACAAGCAGACATTCTCATTGCTGCTATCGGTCAACCGAACTTCGTTACCGCAGACATGGTGAAAACAGGAGCCGTAATCATTGATGTTGGAACAACACGCGTAGAAGATGCTACACGTGAACGTGGATGG
The DNA here is from genome assembly GCA_041176665.1 of Bacteroidota bacterium. Lineage (GTDB taxonomy): Bacteria > Bacteroidota > Bacteroidia > Flavobacteriales_D > Crocinitomicaceae > UBA952. The sequence goes on from JBEDCT010000011.1 coordinate 4,559, forward strand.
AGACTTGTGGGCGATGTAAACTTTGACGAGGTTGCACCAAAATGTAGTTTTATTAGTCCTGTGCCAGGTGGTGTTGGTCCAATGACGATTGCATCTTTGATGATGAATACCTTAAAAGCAATGGAATTAAAAGGAAAATAATGGAACAATTTGCCGTAAACGGAGAATATATTGAATTAATGGGCTTATTGAAAGCACTAGGAATTGCCGAAACTGGTGGACATGCAAAACACATCGTAGATTCTGGCATTGTATACCGTAACGGACAAATTGAAACCAGAAGAAGAGCGAAACTCATCAAAGGTGACATCCTCCTGATTGAAGATCTAAAAGTTGAACTAATCTAAAAGAGGCAAGACCTTTCATCCTCACCTCTTCATTCTATTTGCTTCTGACGGATTTATTTCAAATACCTGAAATCTTGTCCAGCTTTCACTGTTAAAAGTGTTTCGTATATCAAGCGAATGCAATTTTCCACATCCTCTTTTTGAACCATTTCAACGGTTGTATGCATGTAACGCAATGGCAAAGAAATCAAGGCACTTGTCACTCCTTCATTAGAATACGCAAATGCATCTGTATCTGTTCCGGTTGATCGAGAAACCGCTGCACGTTGGAAAGGAATTTTGTTTTTCTCTGCCGCTTTGATGATTTGTTTCAAGAAGTTATTTTGAACTGCTGGTCCATAGGTTAGTACCGGTCCATCTCCTGATTTTTGGTCCCCATTTTCGATTTTATCGACCATTGGTGTTCCCGTGTCATGACAAACATCTGTGATCAAAGCTAAATCAGGTTTGATGCGATTCGCCATCATTTCTGCGCCACGCAATCCGATTTCTTCTTGAACGGAATTCACGATATACAGGGTAAATGGCAATTTCTTTTTCGCTTCTGTTAACATACGTGCGACTTCTGCGATCATGAATCCACCCATGCGGTTATCGAGTGCGCGTCCAACATATTTATTCTTGTTCAAAATCATGAATTCGTCTTCAAACGTCGCCACACAACCGACATGCACGCCTAAAGCTTCCACCTCATCCTTCGTATTACACCCGCAGTCTAAGAAAATGTTTTTCATGCTCGG
>JBEDCT010000012.1:0-10731 GCA_041176665.1 Bacteroidota bacterium
GAGAATGGTCCTATTATTTCGATGACGGAAGAGAAAAATCGATTGAAAAAGTCATTAAAGACACGGTGTACCTCATGGCAAGTTGGGAAGAGGATTCTACTCATCGTCAAACCGTTATAAATGGCAATGGACGCATTGAGGAACGTTATATTAATGGCGTAGTCAAAGCATCTTATACGTTTAAAAACGGATTAAAAAATGGGGTTTTTGAAGAGCGGACCGCAAATGGAGTATTATCTGTTTCTGGGGCGTTTAAAGATGGGAAAAAAGAGGGTGCCTGGGAATTTTATGAATACCAAGGAATCCTTGAAAAAAAGGTAAGCTACAAAGCTGACTCCTTGGATGGAGCATATTTAGTGCTGTCTATCAGTGGAGATACCATTACCGCTGGAAATTATCAATTGGGGAAAAAGGATGGTTTTTGGATTTGGAAAACTCCTGAAAAGAACGTGGAAATGTGTGGATTTTTCCAACGAGACTTACAAGATAGTATTTGGCATTACTATTTTTCAACCGGGGAAATCTCTTACGTCGCTCATTTCAATGAAGGAAAACGAACCGGAGAATGGAATTATTACTATCAAAATGGCGCATCATACCGCAAGGGAAATTATTTAAACGATCAACGAGAAGGAAATTGGCAGACCTGGTATGAAGATGGCGTTCTTCTGATGAATGGTCAATATCAACAAGGGAAAGAAGAAGGTGTCTGGTATAATTATTGGGAAAATGGCGCGTTGAAAAACAAAGCGGAATTCAAAAATGGGCTGATGAACGGACAATGGCTATCCTATACACCGGAAAGCACCTTGTCTAACGCTGGAAAATATAAAAAAGGTTATAAAGTTGGTGCCTGGTATACCTATTACAATAATGGACGCCTAAAAGAAAAGGTGAATTATAAAGTTTTCACCGAAACGAATGTGACCAATGACATGGCCATCATGGGCTTAAAAGAAACCGTCAGCGATTATCATGGGAAGTTTGAATCATACTCTCAAAAGGATTTTCAACTTAAATGTGAAGGAACTTACCGAAAAGGAATGAAACATGGAAAATGGATTGATTACTATCCGGGTGGAGTTGTTCCGACCATTGTTTCTGAATACCGATTCGGAAAATTAGATGGTGTTTTTGAACAACGAGATCCTCGTGGAAGGTTGGTGTATCAAATTCATTATAAAAATGGGTTAAAACATGGTTCGTTCATTATTTTCGGGGAAAATGGCACGATCGTTTCCCAAAAAGAATTTCGTTACGGCAAGCAACTTTCTCAAAATGGATCGGGTGAATTATTTACTCCCTAATCCTTCAATAAAAAGCGTTAATTCAATAAAATCATCCACGCTCAAACGCTCAGGTCTTTGCGTCACAAACTTATCAGGTAACTGTGCATCTTGGGTAAGCGATTTGACCGAATTTCGTAGTGTTTTTCTTCTTTGCTGAAAAGCTGTTTTAACCACGCGCATGAATAACTTTTCATCACAAGGCAAAGACTCACGTTCATTTCTCACACAGCGAATAACCCCAGACTTCACTTTTGGTGGTGGAACAAACACGTGCTCGTCAACCGTGAAACAATAGGTGATGTCGTAAAACGCTTGCATGAATACGCTCAGTATTCCGTATTCTTTCGTTCCTGGTTTTTCTGCGATCCTTACAGCAACTTCTTTTTGGAACATCCCCATGATTTCAGGAATTTGATTTCGGTGTTCGAGGCACTTAAATAAAATTTGAGAAGAAATATTATAAGGGAAATTACCCGCAACGATGAATGGCTCTTGACCCATGATTTCCGTCAAATCTTTACGTAAGAAATCGGCATAAATAATACGATCTCCCATGTCTGGATATTTTTTGTGCAAATATTCGATGGATTCGGCGTCAATATCTACCAGAAAAAGTTCGATTCCATCCTGAGTTTTCAGATAATCAGTCAAAGCCCCCATTCCAGGACCGACCTCGAGTACACGTCGGCATTCACGGTGAAAAGTCACTTGATTTGCTATTTTCTCACAGGTTTCGAGGTCCTTCAAGAAATGTTGTCCGAGGTGTTTTTTTGGTTTTACGATCATGATGCTTTGAATTCTTCGATGACTGTTAAATTTGTTCTAAATGCAGCAAATTTACCTCCATAACGAAGCGCATGATCCTGCTGTAAAGCTGGAGCATACGTTGCATGATACTCGTCTAATTTCTCCGATGTTGGCGCAAGATACAGGCAAGAATAAGCTGATCCTCCGTCTTCTTCTCCTTGGATTTTTGATATTCGACATTCCAGGAAACAACCTGTTGCCATTACCTGAGGAATGTGAAGTTGACGCATCCACTCTAGCCACTCTTGTTCGATTTCTCGATCTATACTTACCGTAACATTATATAATACCATGTTGCAAATGTAAAAAACTTGCTTGGATACTTCTTTTCAACACAACACAATAATCTGGAAATTCTACGTTTTATAGATGTGACAACAAAAATTCCTATATTTGATAACCTTAATTAACGAAAACTATGAAAAAACTATTGTTTCTCGCATTTTCAACACTATTGTTGAACACTGCAACATGGGCACAAGCATGTACGCCAGGTGCTAATTATGTGGACTCAACGTATGGGGTTTGGCCGGATACTACACAGAATTTTCCGCCAGCGACAGTGAATGTTGCTTACTCCACAGATTTGAACTTTAAAGTTCCAGCAACAGTGACTGCGGAGCTAGATGCTACCGGTCAGTTTGTTGGATCTCCCATTCAGGGATTCACCGTGACAGGTGTTAATGGACTTCCAAATGGATTCAATTATGCATGCAACATCAGTTCTTGTTCTTATGCAGGAGGAGCGAATGGATGCGCGAATATCTCCGGTACGACAGCCGTAACTGGAACATTTCCAATCACCATAGATGTTAGTGCGACCGTTCTGGTAACCTTATTCCCAGGTCTTCCTCCAACACCAGTTACTCAAACCGTTTCATTCCCTGGATATAAAATCGTTGTTGGAACTGCAGGAATTATTGAAGGAATCATTTCTCCCATTTCTGTGAGTCCAAATCCAGCAAATGCAAGTATTAACGTAAATGGTATTACTCCTAGCATGAAGGTTTCGGAAATTATCTTGACGAATGTTGAAGGAAAAACAATCGAAACAAGAACCATCGATGCTTCTAGTAACTTAACGTTCGATATATCTGGATTAAATACAGGAATTTACTTTATTCACGTAGCTCATGCTAACGGAGTAGAGATTGTAAAATTCATGAAGAACTAAGAAAAAACCAATTGAAACGAAAAGGGGAACTTCATCAGAAGTTCCCCTTTTTTATTTGTAGAAATGCATATCAGAGATGTACTTATACACCGGTTCGGTCAATAGGTAACGAACGTCCTTTCCTTCTTTAATGGATTGACGGATAAAACTTGCGGACACCTTCATAATCGGTGCGTCATCACAAAAAACAACATTGGACGCGTTGCGGTATGGGTGATCAATCGTTCCTTTTTGTGCCATTACTTCGGCCTCTTCTGAACTCGTTAACACACGTGGATACACGTAAATGGTATGTTTTTCGAGAATGACCTCGTGATTGTACCATTTGTGAAATGTTCTTAAATTATCCTCACCCATAATCAACGAGAAATGATGTTCTGGATATTTCTCGTTTAGATGCGTCAGTGTGGATATCGTATAATTTGGTTTCGGTAAATGAAATTCAATGTCTGAAGCGCGTAACTTCGTATTGTCCTCTATGGCCTCTCGAACGATGTTTAAGCGATGTGAGTCCTTTAGCAAAGTAGATTTATCTTTCAACGGATTTTGTGGCGTCACAACCATCCAAACTTGATCTACATCTGTATGTTCAACCATATAATTTGCAATGATTAAATGTCCTACATGAATTGGATTAAATGTCCCGAAGTAAAGTCCTATCTTCATTCTTGTATAAATCTTGATATAGCCGTATGCACTGTTTGAATGGCCAAATCTAATTGGTCGTTCACCACAATAACATCAAAATCTTTAGCTTGTTCGATTTCCTGTTTCGCTTTCGCCAAACGCATCTTTATTTTCTCTAAAGAATCTGTATTGCGCGTGGTCAATCTGCGTTCTAATTCTTCTATGGAAGGTGGCTGAATAAAAATACTTAGCGCTTTGTCCGCCATGATTTTTTTTAAGTGAATCCCACCCACGACATCCACATCAAAAATAACCGTTTTTTCCTCACTCCAAATGCGTGAAAGTTCAGACTTTAGTGTCCCATAAAACATGCCCTCATAGACTTCTTCCCATTCTAGGAACGCATTTTCCGATATTCGTTTTTCGAAGTCTTCTTTACTTAGAAAATAATAATCGACCCCATCCTCTTCCTTTCCTCTCGGTTCACGGGAACACGCTGAAATAGAAAAAGCAAGTTGATTCATGTCCTTCAACAAAGCTTGAACGATGGTTGTTTTTCCTGCACCCGAAGGGGCTGAAATGATGATGCATTTTCCTTCCATCAAATGAAACTTAAAGCGTATTTAAGATTTGTTCCTTCATCTTTTCTAGGTTGTCCTTCATGTCGACCACCCGTTTTTGAATTTCTGCATGGTTGCACTTACTACCGAGGGTATTGATTTCTCGTCCCATTTCTTGACAGATGAATCCAAGTTTTTTTCCGTTTCTCGGAATAACCATTGTATTTAGAAAATAATCTAGGTGATTCGTTAAACGCATTTTTTCTTCCGAAACATCTAATTTTTCTAGGTAAAAAATCATTTCTTGCTCCAAACGATTTTCGTCAATTCTCACATCCGATAAATCAGTAAGCGCCTTTGAAATACGTTCGCGAATGACCTGGATTCTTTCTGGTTCAAACACACGGATTTCTTGAATACCATTTCTAATGGACTCGATTTTTTCGGTGAAATCGACATGTAATGCTTGTCCTTCTTGTGCCCGAAATTGAGTTAGTTTTTCACACGCACTCAGGGCAAGTTTCATGATAAATTCTTTTTCTTCGTCACTTACTTCAGGAGCTTGTTGATTGAGCACCTCTGGAAGTTTCAAGACCAATGATAAGTAATCAATAGGGGCTTCTGACCAAGATTCATTGAGTTTTTTTAATTCTTGGTAATACAAAGAGGCAAGTTCCGTGTTGATTAATCCATTTGATTGATCTGCTTGACTCTCGATATAAATGCCAAAATCAATTTTTCCACGGTCCAATTGTTCTCCAAGAAGTTTGCGTAATTCCGACTCCAATTCTCTGTAAACAGAGGGAATTCTCAGATTTAGGTCTAAACCCTTGCTATTCAAGGAACGGATTTCAATGGAAACTTTTTTTGATTGGTATAGGCCGTTGCTTTTTCCAAAGCCTGTCATCGATTGCAACATATAGTGCGGTTTTAAGATATTATAAAGTTAAATGAACTAGTCTTCAATTAATAAATCGGCGTCAATGCCTTCATTTTGTTCTTTGATAAACCAGGCAATTTCACTCATGATTTGTCGCTTTTGCTCGTCCTCATTCATTGATTCTTCCACGTATTCTTTCAATAGTAATTGGGATTCTAATAATTCATGTTCAGCGAAGGGTCCTTGCATGTTTTCTATGATCGTCAAACATTCCAATGCTTGCATGAAGTCACCTGTAGAAGCCAACATCACAAAGAAAGGCAAATGTTCATCATAAGTCAATTTTGAATTCCACAGAGTCGTTAATACCTTTTGTCGGAGAACTTGTTCTTTTTCATCAGAAAGAAATTGTATGAAAATTGCTTTTGCCTCTATTTTTTGAATATCGGATAAAAATCCTAGAATCGCTTTTTCGATACTCAATTCACAGCTACGCAATTTTTCGAAAACCTCAGGTAAAATAGAAACGTCACCTTGTTGTTCAAATAGTTTAAGTGCCGCAAGGACATCGGTTTCAGAATTCGATTGAAACTGTTTTAGTGCCTCGGAAAGCTTCACTTTTTTTGACTGCATGCTTAATTTTTGTGTAAAGTTACAAAATACCAAGGAGCGCATCTACTTCCAATGGGGGCTCTCCATGACAATTATGAAATTTTCATTGTTTAAAAGTTCATTCAATCATTGATTTCTGCACGATGATCTTTTCGAAATTTGTACTAAATCACTTTAACATGAAAAATAAGTCTCTTATTATTACCGTGCTATGCATCGTTGTCGGAATGAGCTCGTGCGTTGCTCCAAAGAAATACAAAGAATTGGAAGCAAGAGAAAAGGCGTGCTCTGAAGAATTGGCAAAATTCAAAAAAAGCTCGAGTGATTTTGAATCATTGTCCAAAGATTTGCAGAACAAGTATAGCCTTGCGTCTAAAGATGTCAGTAAATTGAAGCAAGACACTTCAGCGACGGGTAACGCCATGAGGTTGTTGCAAAGAGATTTCGAACAACTGATGTCTCAACACGAATCCTTGGAGAATTCATTTAACAAAATGAAGAATCTAAGTGCAAAAGAAACATCTGAACTTCAAATTGAATTGGAGAATACCAATAAAGAATTACAACGCAAGGCAGATGCGCTTTTGAAATTAGATGAAGAGTTAAAGGCCAAACAAAAATTACTCGTGGAGCGCGAAAAACGTGTAAACGAGTTAGAGGAAGCCATTCGTAAAAAAGATGCGGGAATTCAATTGTTAAAAGCAAAAGTAGCCAACGCATTGCGTGGATTTGAAAACAAAGGTTTAACCGTTGTTCAAAAAAATGGCAAAATATATGTTAGTTTGGAAGCGAAATTATTATTCAAATCAGGATCCACATTTGTTGAACCAGAAGGTCGAGATGCCTTGATTCAATTGGGACAAGTGTTAGAAAGTGAGAAGGACTTAGAAATTGTCGTTGAAGGACACACCGATACCGATAAATTAGCTAGTCCAAACTCTCCAAAAAACAATTGGGAACTTTCTGTCCTTCGTGCAACATCCGTAGTTGAAATTCTATTAGCGAATTCAACGATGTCACCAATTCAAGTAATGGCAGCAGGACGTGGAGAATTTCATCCAGTTGATGTCAACGATAAAGCTAAAAACAGACGCATTGAAGTCATTATCTCGCCAAATTTAAACGAGTTATTCGAGATTATTTCCAACGATTAAACTTCGGTAAATATGGGGTCCAAGGAAAAGAAATTAACTCAAGATTCCTCTGTGTCAGCTGTTCGATGGTACGGAAAATCGTCTCACCTACTTTTGCTCGGCTTGTTGGTCATTGCGACTTACATCACGTTTTCACCTGGATTTTCACCAGAAAAACAATTCACTAATTGGGATGATTTAGGGTATGTGGTGAATCAACCCTTGATCAAAACGCAAGATGCAGATAGTTCGGCATTGCTTTGGAAGCCTAGTACAGAGGTGATGTTGAATTACCATCCAATCACGATGTGGACGCTGGCAAAAAACTACGAGTCTGCGGAGTTGGATATTCAAGCGTATTTCCAAACAAATTTATTTTTGCATTGCATCAATGCAATACTCGTTTTTATCCTGCTTTATTCCCTTGCTAAAGGGTCTATATTTGTATCCTTTTTTGGCGCTTTACTTTTCGCAATACATCCAATGCACGTGGAAAGTGTTGCTTGGATTTCAGAACGCAAGGACGTATTGTATACATTTTTCTTTTTACTCTCCTTGCTCAGTTACCTTCGTTTCCAAGCAAAACAAAATTATGTTTGGCTCATTGCCTGCTTCGGGATATTCATTCTTTCTTGTTTGAGCAAAGCAATGGCCGTTCCTTTACCGTTTGTACTGATTCTACTCGATTATTTAAACGGACGTAAAATCAATTGGAAATCCCTGTTAGAAAAAATACCGTTTATTGTGGCTGCCGTCTGGTTCGGATTAAATGCGCTGGAGATACAATCCAAAGGAGCCATCACAGATTTTGATTTCTTTACCGGTTGGCAACGCATCATGTTTGCCTCTTATGGATACCTTTCTTACTGGTTGAAGTTTTTTGTTCCTACTGGATTATCCGCATTCTACCCTTATCCAAATTTGGATCGTCTTGGAGATCTGCCCTTGTATTATACCTTAGCTCCTTTCATTTTACTTGTTTCCATAATCGGAGTCCTATTTTTCTCTTGGAAACGAAACCTGGAAACATTCAAAATTAGTTTGTTTGGGATTGGGTTTTTTAGCCTTATGATTGCACTCGTTTTACAATTCATCAGTGTTGGGGCAGCAATTACAGCGGACCGATACAGCTACATTCCCTATATTGGAATTGTTTTTATGTTACTGTTCCTACTAGAAAAGTGGTCGGTTTTTCAACGATTTAAGCAGTATTTGATTGGTGGAGTTATTCTCTATTCCATTGTATTCATGTACCTTTCATTTGAACGAACGAAAGTGTGGACAAATTCCGGTACCCTTTGGACAGATGTCATTGAGAAATATCCCTTCGTTTTAAAAGAAAATGGTGAGAAAGTGGAGGTTCTTCAAACGGGAGCCGAAGTTGCGTATAAAAACCGAGGGAATTTCTACCGTGAAAACGGAGATTCAAGCGCCGCCATGAAGGATTATTTAGTCCTTGTGAAAGCACGTGTAAAAGATCCATTAATCTACTCCAATGTTGGAAACATGTATGCGTTGATGAACAAGTATGATTCCTCCCTTCAAATGTATACTCTCGCACTTGATCGGAATCCAAACATTTTTGATGTTCATTTAAATCGCGGCATTACCTATATTAAAATGTTGGATTATAAGAATGCCTTCAAAGACTTCAATCAAGCACTTAAACTGCGCCCGAACGATGTTGGGACCTTGATTAATCTTTGCGCAGCATACCTGAATAATAAGAATTATCAAGAGTGTATTCAAACCAGTTTAGCTCTATTGAAGGTCGCACCACAGCGATGGGAAGGACATTTCTATCAAGGAACGGCATTTGTGAACCAAGGAAAATTCCGACAAGGCGCAGCATCTCTAGAGGAAGCAATTACTTTGAATCAAAATGACCCCTATATTTGGTTCAATGCTGGGATTGCGCAACAGCAAATTGGAAACAAGGAGAAGGCGAAAAACTATATTTTGAAAGCTAAATCATTGAATTATCCGGTAAGCGACGCCATTCTAAATGGCCTTTAACGAATGACATTGACGTGTCCAGAAACATCATCAAAGATACCTTTACCGATTTCATAAACAAAGTACCAAGAATAGGTTCCTATTTGAACGGGTACACCTTGGTATTTTCCATCCCATTTGAAATTTAAATCCGTTGATTCGAAAATCAATTCACCCCAACGATTATACAGATAAAAATGTCCGCTCATCAGACCGATGAAATTTCCAAAATAGAATTCATTGCACCCATCCTCATCCGGCGTAAAGGAATTTGGGAAATAAATATAACGTTCTGGTAGGACTTGAATCCACTTACTCACACTATCTACACAACCTTTCTCATCGGTGGCAGTTAAGGTGACCAAGTAAGCTCCTGGTGCTGTATAAATATGTGTTGGATTCACTAGAAAGGATGAAGAAGTTCCATCGCCAAAATCCCAAACATATGCCCACGCATTTTGAGATTGATTTAAAAATGACGTAGACAAGCCCTGAGTTGGATATTGTGTCATAATCCAGAAATCAGCTGATGGTTTTACGACTTGAACAAGCGCAACTCCCGTAACATAAAAGGATTGACATTCGTCAGATACTTGAACAAAATACGAGGTAGTAGCCGCAGGATTTACCCAAATACCTGTCGTAGTTTCATTTGTTTGCGTCCATAAATAATAGTAATTACCGAATCCGCCTGTTGCTGTAACTTGTAAAAAAGCACTGTCCCCAGGGCAAATTTGAATCGGACCATTCAATTGAAGAGTTAATGGTGGACTCGTTATTGTATAAAGAATGGAGTCGGTAGCCATGTTTCCGCAGTTGTCATTCACCTGAATGATGTAATTTGTTGTGATCGATGGCGTAACAGAGATTGAATCACTCGTGCCAATCAAAGAATTATTGACGGTCCAGAGGTAGTTATAGGCACCTGTTCCTCCGCTTGCTATGACACCAAAATCTTGCGGTAAATACGGACATATTTCTGTAATGTCACTACTTACAGTTAAACTGATTGGTTGGTATTGTGGCACATTGACAACAATCGATGCCGTTGCCGCCGGACTCGCACATGCATCCGTTACTTGAACGGTTATCGTTTGTGTTGCAGTCGGTGTAAAATTTATGGCGCTCGTTGTTTCTCCCGTGTTCCATGTATATTGATACGGTGTTACTCCTCCAGTAACATTGGTGGTTAAATTTATTGGATCACCAGGACACGCAATTGTTGCACCATTAATGGAAACCGTCAAGGGAGTTACATCCTGTATGTAAAGTGTAACTACTAAGGGTGTAATGTTTCCACACGGATCACTAATTGGAAAAGTTAATACCACATTTTCGAGTCCTTCTGTGAGGTTGTCAAATAAGGCATTCATGGTAAAGGTAGCGGTGACCGCACCAGGTGCAAATGAAATACTTAAAGGAATCCCGGAATAATCTTGTCCATTTGTAGCCGTGCCGCTTACTTGAACAGGAATTGTCAAAGCAGTAGAAAGATTATTTTGACGTGTTAACGTAACAGTGGAAGAAACACACCCTTCAGCCAGCCAATCCGGATTTGAGTAAACTTGTTGAGAAAGCGTGTAATCAATTTCAATTGGCGTTTTAGTCGATAAACTATTCGCTTCCAAAAACATTCCAGAGTCCCATTGTCCAT
>JBEDCT010000013.1:0-3193 GCA_041176665.1 Bacteroidota bacterium
CCAGCTCCCAAAACGACGGATGAAAGTCCCATGAGTCCAAGATTGGCAATGGCAAAGTAATTGGGGAATTGATGAAAATAATACAAGGTAAGTGGAGTAGTGGCAACTTGTGCGGCGAATCCGATGGCTGTTCCTTCCCACAAATAGTAAGCTATTTTGTTGCTCGGTTTCCAGATACCCGCGATTTTTGGATAAAACAGGAATATTCCGAGCATGGCGAGATACGACAATTGAAATCCAATATCGAAGAAGTACATCGGTTTCCAAAGGACGATGATGAACGCTGTAAAGAACAAGGAATTAATCGAAGAAGTCTGTAATCCTCTCCATTGCGTCCAAGTTAAGACGCTGAACATGAATACCGCACGAATGACAGAGGGCGAAAATCCAGTCATGAGTGCGTAAAACCACAATAACAGGATCACGAACAGAATGGCCGTGGAGCGATTTATCCATTTTGCACCAAGTTTAATGAGCGCCAATAATAGTTGCAAAATGAGTCCGATGTGTAAACCCGAAACGGCTAAAATATGCATGGAACCCGTTGCGGTGAAGGCACTTCTGATTTCGTTGTCAAGCATGGACTTATCTCCTAAAATCAATGCTTGTGCGATTCCTAGTTCTTGTCCCGTTAAATGTTTCGAAAGGATGTCCAAACAGAGTTGTTGCGCCAATCGAATGGATTTTGTCAAGTACGAGCATGGACTAGTCTTGACCAGGTGAAAGTCCTTGCTTTCGATAAAAAACATCCCATAAATCCCCTTGGTTTTCCAATAGGTTTTAAGGTCAAATTCACCGGGATTCCCTTTGTTTTCAATTGGTATGACCTCGGTTTTTACTTCCAAAACATCATCTAATTTGGGCGTTTTATTCCCTTTGACATAAAATCGTACGGGTGTAAAAAAGGACTTTTTTCCTTTCTTCCAATGAATTTCACCAATTCCTTTGGTCCAAGGTGTTCCTGCTTGAATTTCGGTCACCTTCATCTGAAAAATCGTTTTTCCTTCGTGAAAACGCCAATCTTTCCAACCCGTTGTTTTTTGTTGTTCGGTATGTGCTAAAAAGCCAAGGAATCCACAAAGAGAGAAGAGCATGAGTTGTTTTGCAAGGACACTAAATTGTTCGTTCGTCTTAAGAATGAAGGAAAGAATGATGGCATTTGCCAATAGAATGAAATAAAATTCTTTTACATCCGGAAACTTTTCCGCAAGAAGAATCCCTATGCAGAAGTAAACACAGATGTAAACAAATGGATAGCGTGAAAAGGCAGGACGAAAATCCGGCGACACATGTGACATAATTGGATAGGTTTAATTCAAGTAGAACTTTCCTTCCATCCAAATAATGATTTCGTTTTTTAAAAATTCGCGTAAATAATCCTCTGTTTCCTTTTCGGTCAAGTTCATTTCCATTGAAAGGTCTTTGAGGGACATTGGTCTTTCAAGAAGTTCGAGAATCTTACGTGGAATAGATGCTAGGGGCAAGGAATTTTTCTGACAAACGTCGCAGGTTCCACAAGGTTCCGATGTTTGACCAAAGTAAGCAATCACCTGCTGTGTGCGACATTCGTCTTTTTGACAAAACTGAATCATTGCCTCCGCTTTTTGAATGGCAACATCGCGTCTTTCTTTGTAAATACTTGGTTTTAGGTAAATGTGACTATCCGGTAGCCTTTCTGTAATGTAGGTCACAGTTGGTAGACTACTTCTCAGGTTTAAATCGATGATTCCGTGTTGCTGCATAAACTCTAGTTGATGAGTTAAACGTTCAGAATTGATTTTTAGTCTTTTGCAGATCTCATCTTCGTGAATTACATGGAAATATTCAAAGATTCCAGGATACGAACGCGTTAAAAGCGTAGAGAGTGGATGCGTTGATTCATATTGGATTTGAAAATTATACAACTCTCTATTCGTTACCAAAAACCGAAGTTTGGTGGGATGAAAAGTCCCCTCCGAAAATAGCAGGTTTTCATTGAGTTCCAATATTCTTAGGGAATGAAACGTTGTCTCGTAATCTAGTTTGTATACTTGACACATTTTCTTTAAATCCAAAGGATAAGTTTCGTCTTTCCCTGATCCAATTGCAATTTTCAGAAAATTGGAAATTGCACGGTAGGTATTTAAAACATCCGTTTTTGCTGGGAATTTCTTTAAGGTGGATGACTGTAAATTTTCCGTGTCCTTGTCTTCAAAAAACAAGAGTGCTTTCGCTGTTTCTCCGTCACGTCCGCCACGACCAGCTTCTTGAAAATACGCTTCCAATGAACTTGGAATTTCGTAATGAAGAACAAATCGAACATTTGGTTTGTCGATACCCATTCCAAACGCATTTGTTGCGACCATGATGCGTCGTTTTTCGGACATCCAATCGTTTAACATGCGTTCTCTTTCTGATTTGGTTAATCCACCATGGTAGACGCCACAGGAAATACGGTTCGACATCAGTAATTTCACCATTTCCTTTACGGAACGTCTCGTTTGACAGTAAACAATCCCTACATCCGTTGAATGTTTGCAATGGGCTAAAATGGATTCAATTTTATTGCTGGTTTTTCGAACTTGGTAGTGGAGGTTTGCTCGGACAAACGACGCCTCGTGTATGCGCACTTTTTTCAATCCTAAGTGCTGTATGATGTCCGTTTTTACGCGTTCCGTGGCTGTAGCAGTAAGCGCTAAAACAGGGACATTTGGTTTATGAACACGAAGGTCCTTGATGTGCATGAAGCTAGGTCTGAAATCATGTCCCCATTCAGAAATACAATGTGCTTCATCTACCACAAGAAGTCCAACGGGCATTAATTTAAATCGCTCAATAAACAAGTCAGATTGACAGCGTTCTGGAGATGTGTACAAAAAATCTAGTCCGCCAAATCGTGCGTTGTCAAGTATGTAATCGATTTCTTTATAGCTCATTCCAGAGGTGATTGCCTTCGCTCGAATACCTCGTTTATTGAGGTTATCCACTTGGTCTTGCATTAAGGCAATTAAGGGTGAAACGACAATCGTAATTCCTTCTCGTATCAAACCTGGAACTTGAAAACAAATAGATTTTCCTCCACCAGTCGGTAAAAGTGCGAGCGCATCATGACCTGCAATTGCATCTTCTACAATTGCCTTTTGATTCGATCGAAACTGATCGAATCCCCAAAACTGCTTTAAGACCTCTTCGCTTTTACTCACTATATCTAAAT
>JBEDCT010000014.1:0-6187 GCA_041176665.1 Bacteroidota bacterium
CTCGGATGCCGTTTTTTTTTAATCAAATAATTTGCTATTTTTGGTTTCAATCAAAAACTATTTAAAATGAAAAAAATTATTGGTTTATTCCTACTTGGTGCGCTCATTATGGCGACAAACACCAGCTGTAAAAAGAAAGGTTGTACGGATAGTACAGCTACAAATTTTAACAACGAAGCCAAAAAGGACGACGGAACATGTCTTTACGCCCCAACGATTACCTTGAATGGAAATGCAACCGTTAGCGTGAATGTTGGCGCAACCTATACTGATGCCGGCGCTACTGCAACCAACAAAGATGGCTCAACCGTTGCCGTTACCACAACAAGCACGGTAAACACCGCAAATAAAGGTACGTATACAGTAACTTACACTGCAACTAATGCTAATGGCACAACAACTGCTCAACGCACAGTAAATGTTGTTATTGGTCAAGATAACTGGTTAGTTTCATGGAGCCTTTCTAGCGATTGTGGTGCAACAGCATTTCCTTTAGCAGCTGCTCCAGCGATTACAGCTGGAAGCAATGCGACATCCTTAAACATCGACAATATGTTTAACTTAATTGGAGGGACAGCTACAGCAACTATTAGCGGTTCTAACGTGAACATTCCACAGCAAACTGTTGATGCTACGATTGGTCAAATTACTTTTTCCGGTACAGGATCAATGAACGACCAAGGAAATATCATCGTCATTACCTACACATACGACAACACTGCTCCTTTCATCGGTGGTGCTGGAACGTGTACGGCAACATACATTAAACAATAAGTTTCAATAAACTTTCAGTTGAAAAGGCAGATTTTACATCTGCCTTTTTTTTGTCATCTATGTTACACTCCGGTTAATCTAGCTTCATTAACTTTGTAACATGGGAAAATTCAATGATATCATCAAGTCCGAAATTCCAACCTTGGTTGACTTCCACGCTACTTGGTGTGGGCCGTGCAAAACAATGTCACCTATTCTAGATGACCTCAAGAAGCAAATGGGTCCGAAAATTCGCATTCTCAAAATCGATGTAGACAAAAATCAAGATGTTGCCGCACGCTTCAAAGTCAGAGGTGTTCCCACATTTGTCCTATTTAAAAGCAGCGAAGTACTCTGGCGAGAAAGCGGCGCTTTTCCCCTGGCAACTTTAAAGGCTAAAATTCAAGCTGTTTTATAAAAAAACGTAACCCTTATTTTTTTCCTGCGTATTTGCATACCATGGCGGAAAACTCTACTTTTGCCTGCGTAAAATTTAACAAATTAACAAATTAGTATGGAATCAATGATGATTTATGTGCCTATCGTAATGGCCGTTATCGGATTGCTGTTTATGGCAATGAAAAGAGCTTGGGTATTAAAACAAGATGCTGGAGATGGGAAAATGAAAGAAATTTCAGATTACATCTACGAAGGAGCACTTGCTTTCTTGAAAGCAGAATATAGACTTTTAGCCGTTTTTGTGCTAATCGCAAGTGTAGTTTTAGCTGGAATAACATTTCTTCCCGGCGTTAAAACACATTTATTAATCATCATCGCTTTTATTTTTGGAGCTATCTTTTCTGCATTAGCAGGAAACATGGGGATGAAAATTGCAACAAAAACGAACGTTCGCACAACACAAGCTGCACGTACAAGTTTACCACAAGCATTGAAAGTTTCTTTCGGTGGAGGTACAGTAATGGGACTTGGTGTTGCTGGATTAGCCGTTTTAGGTTTAACTGCCTTCTTTATTTTCTTTTTCCACTTCTTCATGGGAGGTAAATGGACAAATACAGAAGACATGACAATCGTTCTTGAAACATTAGCTGGATTCTCTTTAGGTGCTGAATCAATCGCCTTGTTTGCGCGTGTTGGTGGTGGTATTTATACGAAAGCTGCTGACGTTGGAGCTGACCTTGTAGGTAAAGTAGAAGCTGGAATCCCAGAGGATGATCCACGTAACCCTGCTACGATTGCAGATAACGTAGGAGATAACGTAGGAGACGTTGCCGGAATGGGTGCCGATTTATTTGGTTCATATGTGGCGACAGTATTGGCTGCGATGGTTCTTGGTAACTACGTGATTAAAGACATGGGTGGAAGCATTCAAGACGCATTTGGTGGAATCGGTCCAATTTTATTGCCAATGGCAATCGCAGGATTCGGAATTCTTTTTTCGATTATCGGAACATTGCTCGTACGTATTTCTAACAACGATGCAAAAGAAAAACAAGTTCAAGGAGCATTGAACAAAGGAAACTGGGTATCCATCGTTTTGACTGCCATCGCATGTTATGGTTTAGTAACTTGGATGTTACCGGCTAAAATGAACATGGATTTCTTTGGTGAAGGAATCAAAGAAATTTCTTCCATGCGTGTTTTCTATGCGTCTTTAATTGGATTATTTGTTGGTGGAGCTATTTCATCAGTAACAGAATATTACACAGGACTTGGTACAAAACCGGTATTGAAAATCGTTCAAAAATCATCTACAGGTGCTGGAACAAATGTTATCGCAGGTTTAGCAACTGGAATGATCTCAACTTTCCCAACCGTATTGTTGTTCGCAGCAGCAATTTGGTCTACTTACGCTTTAGCAGGATTCTACGGAGTAGCTTTGGCTGCATCAGCTATGATGGCAACAACAGCAATGCAATTAGCTATCGACGCATTCGGTCCAATCTCCGACAACGCTGGTGGAATCGCTGAAATGAGTGAATTACCAAAAGAAGTTCGTCAACGTACAGACATTTTGGATTCAGTTGGTAATACAACTGCCGCAACTGGAAAAGGATTTGCGATTGCATCCGCAGCCTTGACTTCATTAGCTTTGTTTGCTGCTTACGTAACCTTCACTGGAATTGATGGAATCAATATCTTTAAAGCTCCAGTATTAGCGATGTTATTCGTTGGTGGAATGATTCCAGTTGTATTCTCTGCGTTAGCAATGAATTCAGTTGGAAAAGCTGCTATGGACATGGTCTACGAAGTACGTCGTCAGTTCAAAGAAATTCCAGGAATCATGGAAGGTACAGGAAAACCTGAATATGGTAAATGTGTGGAGATTTCTACCAAAGCTGCTTTACGTGAAATGATGTTGCCTGGGGTAATGACGATCGGTTTCCCTATCGCTATTGTTCTATTAGGTAAATTAGTTTACGGTGATAACAATCAATTAATCGCTGAAATGCTTGGTGGTTACATGGCTGGTGTTACTGTATCTGGTGTTCTTTGGGCAGTTTTCCAAAACAACGCTGGTGGTGCTTGGGATAACGCAAAGAAATCTTTTGAAGCAGGTGTTGAAATCAACGGTGAAATGACCTACAAAGGTTCTGACGCTCACAAAGCGGCAGTAACTGGTGATACAGTTGGAGATCCATTCAAAGATACTTCTGGTCCATCGATGAACATCTTAATCAAGTTAACCTGTTTAATTGGATTGGTTATCGCACCAATCTTAGGTAGCGGAGCTTCTGAGGAATCAAAAGGAAATGGCGCAGCAACGTGTGAAATGCGTGATGGAAAATGTATGTCCAACGCAATGTGCACAGCTGACAATAAAATGTGTCATGAAGGACAAATGTCCACTAAATGTGACATGACAGAATGTGCAAAAATGTCGAAAGATGAATGCGCAAAAATGTGTGATGAAAAAGGATGTTCTCCTGAAGAGAAAGCAATTTGTATGGCTCATTACGGAAAAGACGGAAGTTGGTTAGGAGATGCTAACGCATGTTCTAAAGACATGAAAGCATGTTGTAAAGGGAAATAATCCCCTTATGAATAGAATAATGAAAGCCACCTTTGAGGTGGCTTTTTTGTTTCTAGAAAGAATTTCGTGCTTTCGTTTGGAATCCCTACATATCTTTGTTTCATGATTGAAAATCTAAACGCTAAAAACAAAGATTTCTTTGAGCAAGTGTTCCAAGTGGTTAAACTCATTCCTCCGGGACGTGTCACAAGCTACGGAGCAATAGCGAACTACTTAGGGGCTGCCAGGGCTGCTCGAATGGTTGGATGGGCAATGAATGCCTCACATCAATTCTCGGGAATTCCAGCTCACCGTGTAGTGAATCGCAATGGACTTTTAAGTGGTAAAATGCACTTCCCAACGCCAGATTCGATGCAACTCTCATTAGAGTCTGAAGGAATCGAAATTATAGAGGATCAAATTCAACACTTTTCAGAAATCTTTTGGGATCCTTCTAAAGAATTAAAATTACCTTAAAGATTCTGCTAATTTTGCATAAAATTCAACACATGAAATTCGCTACAAAAGCTATACATGCTGGTGTTCATCCAGATCCGGCAACAGGTGCAATTATGACGCCTATTTACCAAACTTCAACGTATGTTCAAGATGGCGTTGGAAATCATAAGGGATACGAATATTCACGCACCCAAAATCCTACGCGTCATGCACTAGAAAAGAACATCGCGGCGATTGAAAATGGAAAATACGGCGCTTGTTTTGGCTCTGGACTTGCGGCGATTGACTGTGTGTTAAAAATGCTGAATCCAGGTGATGAAGTGATTTCAACCAATGACTTATACGGAGGATCCTACCGCATTTTCAAAACCATTTTTGAAAAATATGGCATCATATTCCATTTTATCAATATGCAAGATGTGGATGCTGTGGCAGCTTTGGTGAATGGAAATACCAAAATGATTTGGGTGGAAACTCCTACGAATCCGATGATGAATATTGTGGACATTGAAGCAATGGCGAAGATTTCGAAATCCGCTGGAGCGATGTTATGCGTCGATAATACTTTTGCTACTCCATACTTACAAAATCCATTAGACTTAGGTGCTGACGTAGTTATGCATTCCGTAACGAAATACCTTGGTGGACACTCAGACGTTGTGATGGGTGCCTTGGTTTGTTCAGATGAAAACATCGCTAACGAAATGTACCGAATTCAAAATTCTACTGGAGCTGTTACGGCGCCAATGGATTCGTTCTTGGTATTACGCGGCATAAAAACGCTTCATTTACGTGTTCAACGTCATTGCGAGAACGGGGAAAAAGTTGCTCGTTTCTTAGCAGCACATCCGAAAATCGACAAAGTGTATTGGCCAGGATTTGAAACACATCCTAATCACGAAGTAGCTAAACGACAAATGCGTGGATTCGGCGGGATGATTTCATTCAACTTGAAAGGAAATCACCTTGAGGAAGCATTAAGCATCGTGAAAAAAGTAGAGATTTTCGCATTAGCCGAGTCATTGGGTGGTGTGGAATCGTTAATCGGACATCCAGCTACCATGACACATGCTTCCATTCCAAAAGATGTTCGTGAGCAAAGTGGAGTCGTTGATTCCTTGATTCGCTTAAGCGTTGGAGTTGAAGATGCGGATGATTTAATCGCAGACTTAACGCAGGCCCTCGCTTAATTTACAACTGATCTAAACTTTTGAAGAACTGTTCCTTTTTCGCTGGTGAAAGAGGAACAGCTGTTCCGTCCTTTAAAATTACAGAACCTCCATCGTGCTTGTCATAGCGTTCCACGCAATTCAAATTAATCAAGTGAGACTGATGCACCCGGAAAAACTGAAGTCCAGACAACAAAGTGTCGTAGTCTTTTAACGTTTTCGAAACCAAGATTTTCTTGCCATCATTCAAATAAAAGAAGGTGTAGTTTTTATCCGCTTCACAATGAACGATGTCGTCTATTTCGACCACGAAAATACTTTCTTGCGTTTTGAGTACTAGTTTTCTTTTTAAATGAGGTTGAATATTATGCTGTAAAGCTTGAAGTTGATGGTCGTCCTTTTTGTGTGACAACAATTGTAAGGCATTTGTCACCGCATTTTTCAATTCTTCCGCGTCAATCGGCTTTAAGATATAATCTAAGGCACTAAATTTAATCGCTTGGACTGCAAATTCTTGGAAAGCGGTGATAAATATAATTTCAAAGGATTTATTTGTGACGTTTTTTAAAACATCAAACCCATTTCCATCGGGCATTTGAATGTCCAATAAAACGATGTCCGGTTTTAGGTTCTCAATGGCTTCGATGCCAGATTGAACACTTTCACCATCTGTATAGATTTCTAACTTTAAATCAAAAGATTCAAGCATTTTTCGAATGAACTCCCGAGTTGGCTTTTCATCATCGATAATGAGTACTTTTCTTGTCATTCGTATTGATTTTAAAAGTTTTCGGTGTCAAATTTCAGCGGAAGAACAATAGTCACGAGTGTACCA
>JBEDCT010000015.1:0-4429 GCA_041176665.1 Bacteroidota bacterium
CGGTTATATGGATACATACACAACAAATACCACATAAGCTCCGTCACTTGAGGAACATCGCTTTGACGGTAGAAAACGGTTTTTGAAGAATCCAATCCAAATGCCAACCAAGTTGCTGCAGTTGCATACGTGTTATTACGTAAGGTTCCTCCGTCTTTAATTTGCGTTAATGAATGCATGTCCGCAATAAATAAGAAAGACTCATTTGCTGGATTCGAGGCCAATTCAATTGCGGGAAGAATCGCACCTAAAATGTTTCCTAAGTGAGGTGTTCCTGTACTTTGAATTCCTGTTAAAATGCGCGCCATTGGATGTTTCTTTTTTCAAAATTACTCATTTCTGCGGAATCGGAGGATTCAAAAGTTCCTTGAAAAGCGTATCTTTGACTATGCGTAATTTTTTCGGCGTACTTGGATTGATTTGGAAGCTTTACATGGTTGTTGTGTTTAGCATTTTCGCTTTGTTGTTTTATCCTCTTTTTTTAGCACTCCTGTTACATCCTAACGGGAAGAAGATTAGTTTTAAACTCTTCATTTTCTGGAGTTGGATCATGCGTTTCTGTTGTTTCTATGGAGTACGCTACATGGAAAAAGCAACTTTACCGGAAGGACCATACATCATCGTGGCAAACCATACGTCCTATTTAGATATTTTCTTGCTTTACTCTATTCTACCAAAGTCACCCTTCGTATTTCTTGGTAAAAGTGAAATATTAAAGTATCCAATCTTGGGAACGTATTTCAAGCATATGAATATTCCCGTTTATAGACAAAATAAAAGTAAGGCCGGACAGGCGTATTCCATGGCGAATAGGGCGGTGGCAGAAGGTTGGTCAATTGTGATTTTTCCAGAAGGAACCATTCCTGAAGAAAATTGCCCAAAGATGTTTCCATTCAAAGATGGTGCTTTTAAAATGGCTAAGACGATGGGAGTCCCATTGTTGCCATTGACATTTACCAGTAACTACAAGCTTTTTTCCGATCCAACCGATATCCTTGGTCCGGCCCGACCTGGAATTTCACGTGTCTACATCCGTCCATATTTCAGCGTGGAAGAAATGCAAAACATGGAGGTCAGTGAAATTCGACAGGCTTGTTTTGATCGAATTAATGCACCAATTTTAACCGAATTCCCACACTTATTCGAGGAAAATAAATAATTTTAACACATGAAAATCACGGAAGAATTAATTGACCATATTGCACACCTTGCTCGCCTTGAGTTTCAAGGAGAAGACAAAGTGTCCATTCAAAAGGATATGGAGCGCATGATTGAATTCGTGGACAAGCTATCTGAAATCGATACGGAAAATGTGGAGCCCTTGATTTTTATGTCAGAGGAAATAAACCGTCTAAGAGAAGATGAGCCAAAGGTGACCGTTTCTCATGAGGAGGCTTTGAAGAACGCTCCGAAAAAAGATTCTGACTATTTCCGCATTCCAAAAGTCTTGGACAAGTAACAAACCGTGAAGGTCTCTGGATTTACGTTTATTCGAAATGCCATCAAATTGGACTATCCAATTGTCGAGGCAATCCAGTCGATTTTACCTTTGTGTGACGAAGTGATGGTTGCTGTGGGCAATTCGGAGGACAACACGCTTGAACTCATTCAATCGATTGATCCAAGTAAAATCCGCATCATTGAAACAACTTGGGACGATTCCCTGCGTGAAAATGGAGCTGTTCTAGCGGATGAAACCAATAAAGCCTTTCAAGCTATTTCTCCGGACAGTGATTGGGCATTTTACATCCAAGGAGATGAAGTCATTCACGAAGGAGATTACGCGGAGATACGCGCGAAAATGGAATTGTTTGTGAATGATTTAGAAGTCGACGGATTATTGTTTGCCTATCACCATTTTTTTGGTTCCTACGATTTTATTGGTGCCTCTAATAATTGGTACAAAAACGAAATTCGCATCATCCGCAATCAGAAAAATATTTACTCTTACCGAGATGCACAAGGATTCCGCAAGGATGATAATCAGAAATTAAACGTAGCTGCTATCAAAGCGAAAGTCTATCATTATGGCTGGGTAAAGGACCCAAGAGCGATGCAAGCGAAACAAACGTCCTTTCACAAATTGTGGCACAATGACGAATGGTTAGAGAAGAACATTGAGGACGTGGAATTATTTCCATACGAAGACCACATTAACGGATTAGCGCGATTTAAGGGCACACATCCACTCATCATGCAGCCGCGAATTGATCGTTTAAACTGGTCGTTTAAAGTGGAACCGAGTCGAAACAAAAAATCCTTCAAAAATAAATTAAAGGATTTGTTGAAATTCATTGGAATCGACACGAATTACCGAAATTACAAGCAGATTCGCTGATTAAGAAATCTTGAATTTACAGTACTTGATTTTGTGTCCACGTGACGAAAATAATTTCTCGTAGTAAGTCTGTATGTGGAAAATCTCACGTGTGTCTTGATCTAAATCCTCCGGTAGATTTGCATATAAGTCCCATGTGGACTCTAAGCACTCATAGTTGTTTTCCTCGATTTGTTCCAAGGTATATTCGAATAGGATATCGCTGTCCGTTTTCATGTGAACGATGCCACCCGGTTTTAAGATTTTCTTGTAACGATCAATAAACAGGGGGGAGGACAAGCGTTTACGAGCTTTGTTTGGTTGTGGATCAGAGAAGGTCAACCAAATTTCATCTACTTCGTGTTCACCGAAATAATCGAGGATAAAGTCAATGCGTGTGCGTAAAAACGCCACGTTGGTCAAATTCGTTTCCAAGGCATCTTTTGCACCAATGTAAATGCGGTTTCCTTTTAAATCGACACCAATAAAGTTCTTCTCCGGATATTTGCGTCCAAGTCCAACGGAGTATTCTCCTTTTCCACAACCTAATTCTAGAATGATAGGATTGTCGTTGTGAAACACTTCTTTTCGCCAGTTTCCTTGAATCGGAAAAGGTTCGCGAAAGACTGGTTCGTAGACATTGGAGAATGACTTAAGGGCTTCAAATCGTAAAAGTTTATCTTTTCCCACGTTGGTATGTTTGGATAGGTTGGTTTTCTTAAAAAGAAAAACGCGAAATTATAACTTATTTTAGACTAATGCAGTGTAGTCTCACTTTCGCTGTATAAATTTGTCCATGCATTTTGTCGAACCATATTTCAATTGGCGTGAATACTACGTCGCATCCGAAGATCCATTGTCCCCGTTTTTCGAACGTGAATACAGTGAATTCGAGTTCACGAATAGCATTTATGACTTTTACATCCATCCGCAATGGGATTCTATTGGTTCACCGACCTTGTTTATCAAAATCCTCATGGTGGACTACGACGCAGCGTATGCGATTGTTGAATTGATTGGCGAATGGAACGATGCGATTGAAAATGACATCATGATTTTAAAGCGGGACATCATTGATGTCTTAATCGACCAAGGCGTGAATCAGTTCATTTTAATTGGCGAAAACGTCCTGAATTTCCATTATTCAGATGACTGTTACTACGAAGAATGGTTCGATGATGTCGAAGAAGGCTGGATTGCCATGGTAAACTTTCACGACCATGTTGTTCGGGAATTTGAAAACATCAACATCGATCATTATTTTGTGATGGGCGGAGAGTTGGAGGACATTGAATGGCGTACGTATAAACCGCAGCACTTCTATGAAAAAGTAGAGGCGCTTGTGACCAAGCGCCTCGGGTAGTTATTGAATAAAAAACGACAGTCGAACTTATTCAGCGCGATCTGCAATCAATCTATTTAAGAAGAAAGAAGCAATAATGACCACTGCTCCGGTGATTAATGCGTAAAGTGCCAATTGATGGTATCCATCGGTATAGGCGATCATGCGTTCCATTGGACTCGCGTCTTTTTTCGGACTCGCCATTCCAGCACCTAGAATTCCTGCAGCATATTGTCCATAAGCGGACGCTAAGAACCACATTCCCATCATCACTCCCCATAAATGCTTTGGAGATAATTTCGTCATCAAGGATAAGCCAATCGGCGATAAAAATAATTCACCAACCGAAATCACCAAGTAAGCAAACGTAAACAATCCAAGGGAAGCAAGTCCTGCGTTATCCAACATAAATCGCGTGTAATAAAACAAGTAGAAAGAAACACTTAAGAAGATGAAGGCTAGTCCAAATTTCAGGAAATAATTCGGCTCTAATTTTCTTTTCGCCAACCAAATCCACATCAAACCAATAAATACGCTCAGTATAATCACGAAAAGTGAATTAGCGGAATTATTGACCACATTCGGATCAAATTTAAGTCCTAGCATGTCTTTGGAAATTAGTTTCTCTGCATACAAACTCAAAGACCCACCACTTTGCTCAAAAAACGACCAAAAGATGATCGATAGGAAAATGAAGATCATCGCCCCGACTAATTTTCTATTTTGCTCCCAATCGAGTTTACTCATTTCGAATATCAAGTAGAGTAGGG
>JBEDCT010000016.1:0-10529 GCA_041176665.1 Bacteroidota bacterium
AACTTTAATCTAGTAATGATTTCTACGAACAAACAAGACTCAATTGAATTATACTTTAGCGAAATCGCAAAGCACGATGCTTTGGAATCTTGGTTGGACCTAAATATTTTTGAGCAAAGTCGCGCCTCCAAATTTACGCACGAACAAGATCAAATGGCTTTTACCATCGTTCGTTCGGTGTTAAAACGCATCCTCTCCGATAAGATAGGTATTTCGATACAGGAAATTTCATTTGACCAAAATCGCTATGGGAAATTAAGCTGTTCCCAAGCCCCAAACCTTCATTTTTCAATCGCTCATACAGAGGAAGTATTTGTGCTGGCTTTTTCGAAGGATGGACAAATTGGTGTGGATATCGAATCGATGCATCGCGTGTTCGCCATGGAAAAACTAAAACAACTTGTCTTTACGGAAAATGAACGTTCCATTTTTCTCGACTTACTTTCCGATGATGAAAAACAGCGCATGTGCCTTCAAACATGGACCCAAAAAGAAGCCTTAACGAAATGCTTGGGAATCAGCCTGCAAGAAGGCATGCAAGCATTTGAAATCGAGGAAGTTGGTGGGCGTCATTTGGCAAGATCTATGTATGATCGTTCGTCCATTTTTTCGCTAAAAACCATCGAAATCGATTCCTATTTACTATCCGTCTGTTCTGCTTATGTGCATGAAAGCGACTTACAGCTAAACAACATCGAAGTTCATCATTCAACTCCCCTCTTTGTATAAACGTATGCAACACATCGTTCAAGAATTTAAAAAATGCCTGGCAGATCATCCCGAACAATTGCTGTATGTTTTTTTGGATAAGCAAGGAAAAATCAAGGAATCATATACCTACCGTACCTTTGATGAACGAACTTATGCAATTGCCCAACTATTACAGCAAAAGAAAAGCTTGGTCAAAGGTGACCGCGTACTTTTAGCTTATCCTCCTGGATTGGAAATGATTTGCGCTTTTTTTGCTTGTGCGCGCATTGGACTAATCCCCGTTCCGGTTTATCCACCGGCCAACCAAGGATTCTTTTCTTCCTTGCAAAAAATGAACTTTATTGCCCTCGATTGTGGCGCAAAAGCGGTGTTAACCGACCGAACGTATTATTGGTCCATGCAAATCAACCTCACCCGCAAAAAATTAGCATCTTTTTCGTTTAAATCAGAGGCAGTAGCGGGACTTGATTGGATCGTCAGCAGTGATGCGCGGGTGAAGTCAGGATTAGAATTGAAAGAGGATGGATCTGACATCCTTTTTATACAATATACTTCTGGGTCAACGAATCATCCGAAAGGGGTGATGGTGAGTCACGAAAACATCATTTATAACGGTCAAACCGTCGTGGACCACAAACCAATTGGTGTTTCATGGTTGCCTCAGTACCATGACATGGGACTCATTGGTTACTACTTGTTTTTTGCCATGAAGGGTGGAACGACTTATGGATTTTCTCCCTTGGATTTTATTCAACGTCCTGCTTTGTGGTTTGAAACCATCACAAAATATAAAGGAACAGCCTCCTCTGCTCCAAATTTCGCGTATGAATATTGTTTGCGTCCTGGAAAGATTACGGACGAGGAATTGGCCACTTACGACTTAAGTTCCTTGCAATTTTTGATGACCGCAGCGGAACCCATCCGAAAACATACCTACGATTCGTTTGTCCAAAAATTCTCTTCCTGTGGACTACAAACGCAAAGTTATTTTGGTGCATACGGACTCGCTGAATTTTCCTTGGCTGTATCAAATTATGGAAGAAAAAGTGTACATCTCGATGCAGATGCCTTAGCACGACATGTGGTCCTTCCCGTCGATGAAAAATCAGAAAAACCCTTTCATACCTTTATGAGTTGTGGAACGATATTAGGAGACACACAGGTGAAAATCGTGAACATCCAAAATGAACCGAAGACCGCTGCTGAAAACGAAGTTGGTGAGATTTGGTTGGATGGTCGTAGTAAATGTGTAGGTTATTGGAATCAACCGGAACTAAGCGAATCCCAATTCCATGCGAAATTGGCTGGGGAATCTCGTACGTGGTTGCGTACGGGTGATCTTGGTTTTATCATGGACGGCGAATTGTTTATTTGTGGACGCAGCAAAGACATGATTATTGTGCGTGGACTCAATTATTATCCACATGACATTGAACTGTTGGTAGAGCAACACAAGCAAATCCGCAAAGGATGTTCGGCTGCATTTTATATGGAGGAAAATGGACGTGAGAAACTAATCGTCGTGGCGGAATTGAAATCAGGCAGTGAACTGAACGATGTGGCTGAAATCAATCAACGCATTCAGCAATATTTAGGCATTTTAGTGGATGAATTTGTTTTCATTAAGGCGAGAACAATTTCTAAAACGAGTTCGGGGAAAATCATGCGTTCGAACATGAAACAACGCTATTTTTCCGGAGATTTGGAGCTGCTTTCACGCGTAGAAATTCAAGAAACACGTTCGGACGAGTCTTTCACGAAAGTGATCGCGGAAGGTGCTGCTTCAGCAGATGCCTTCACTCAGTTGTTTCACAAATATCAACTAACAGGTTCCGAAAGTGAATCCCTGGCAGATTTAGGCTTCGATTCCATGAAATTGGCGGAATTTGCCCATGACTTGAAGGAAACCATCAGCGGCGAAGGCTTTGACGAATTGTCTGCGGAAATTGATCTACGCTTGTTGCAGAAAATTGCGATGTCTGAACTCTTCGAATTAGTGCAAGGATTAAATCAAGCGGCGCCACAAGCGAAATTTAGGTTTAAATCAGCCTTTAATCGAATCCACGCCGAATTTTCTTTGCTCGAACAAGAAATGATGCGAACAGATGCAGCATACGATTTAGCGAAGGAACTAGAATGGAATCCATCGAAATCAACTGCTGGGGGTAAAGACATTTTCCTAACGGGAGCAACTGGATTCTTTGGTCCTTTTCTACTGAAGAGCTTGTTGGAACAAAGCAATCAAGACCTTCAAATTCTCGTACGCGCAGATGCGGAGGACAAAGCCATGGAACGACTGCGTCAAGCATTTGAAACCATTCGTCCGTCCGCTGAGCTTTGGATTCTATTCGATCAGCGTGTTCATGTGGTACTCGGAGACTTATCAAAAGCCGCATTCGGGTTGAGTCCAGCTGCATGGAGTAAACTAGACGAAGAGGTGAATTGCATCTACCACAACGGTGCGATCGTGAATTATTTGCTGGACTACGAGTCCATGCGAGCGATAAACGTAGACGGTACAATTGAAGTTCTCCGTTTAGCGATGGGAAAAGTTCAGAAGGAACTGAACCACATTTCCACGACCTTTATTTTTGGTTGGTCGGTGAAAGATACCTTGTATGAGACGGATCAAAATGCAGAAATGGAACGCCTAGATTTTGGCTACAGTCAAAGCAAATGGGTTTCTGAACAGTTGGTCTTCAACGCGATGAAACATGGACTAAAAGCACGTGTTTTTCGTCCGGCCTTGATTTCACCATCCATACACGGCGAAGGCTACAATTTCGACATTTCCATCCGTTTATTGGCCTTTATGTTGAAACATGGTATTGGAACCTTGGCGCAAAATCAAGTGAGTTTTACCCCTGCCAATTTGGGTGCGCATAACATTGTGGCGATTTGTCAAGCGAGTGATAGCCTTGGACTCACCTTCCATGTCACACGGGACCAATATGCGAGTATGGGAGATATTACCCAGATTTTAGGTCAATTAACAGGGAAGGCATTTCAAGCATTTTCATTGAAGGATTTCGTGCCAGAAGTAGTTGGTCGTTGTCAAAAAGACGACTTGCTTTTCCCCCTTTTGAATTTCTTAGTAAAATCTGTGGACAACATCAGTTCCATGGAATTCAAATTGTATAGCAACGCGAATTATCGTAAATTTAGACAAGCTTCGCCGCAAGGTGTGGAAGATCCAAGCCTAAGCGAAGTTGTTCAAGGAATCTTAACGTTTATGTTGAATCATCACATTGTGAGCATCGAAAAGAAAATATGAGCCTTTCCAAAATCACCAATACACCAAATGTGCCGACGTGGCAAGTAGCGATAGACACTCCTGCTTTGTTAGATAGCCCAATGCAGGTTTTTGAAAAATACCGTAAACAATATGGAAATGTCTTTTCCTTTCGCTTTGGTGTCAAGCGCACCATTGTTGTGGCGGATCCCGATTTATTGAAGCATGTACTGAAAGATAACAACGATAATTACCATAAATCACATATTCAGACAGAGCGTTTTGTGGAGTTTCAGGGTGTTGGACTAACGAATAGCCACGGTGATTATTGGCACCGTCAACGCCGCTTGTTGAGCATGGGATTTACCCGTTCACGATTGACGGAAATTCTTCCCATCCAATTGAAAGTGTTGGAGGACTTCATGAAAGGATTTGAGTCGGATGTGGCAAAAGGTCCGGTGGACATTCATCGACAAATGGTCATGTTTACCTTGCTTTCTGTCGGCAAATCTCTCTTTGGGAGTCAGATGAAAAAGAACGAACTAGAGCAATTTGCAGATGCCATTTCTGAAGTACAGGCCTACTTGGTGAAAAAAGTGGTTCAACCGTATTTGTTTCCATGGTTTGCATTAACAGGACAAGACAAAAAGCACCATAAAATCCGAACGGAAGGAGAACAAATTGTCATCGATTACATTGAAGAACGTCGAAAAAGCAAGGATAAAGGATTTGACATTCTCCAACTGATTTTAGACACGCCATACAAGGACACAGGAGAACTGATGGATGATGAGACGGTCAAAGTGGAAATTCTTCAGTTGTTGGTAGCGGGAAATGAAACATCCACAACGGCTGCAACGTGGACTTTTTATCAACTTGCGCATCACACCGAACATTTAGAGAAAATCCGTGCGGAAATTGAGGAGGTTTTTGGTGATGGAGAAGTGACATACGCGAAATTGCATGATTTGAAATACTTGATTCAAGTGTTGGATGAATCCATGCGTACGTATCCGCCATTTTGGATGATTGACCGCGTTGCGTTGAAGGACGATGAATATAATGGCGTGAAAATCCCAGCGGGAACAACCGTTGTTCCTTACATTTACGGAGTACACCACAACGAAACAGTTTGGCCACGACCGGATATCTTTGATCCGAGTCGATTTAACGAAAAACACCATCCATTTGCTTTTATTCCCTTTGGTGGTGGACCAAGGGTTTGCATTGGTCAAAACATGGCTTTAATGCAAATTTTATTGGTGTTGGCAACAATCATCCGCAACTACTCCTTTGAGGTAGTGAGCGAAAAACCCATTGGAATTAAATCGATGATGTTGTTGCGTCCAGACGGACCCATTCCGATGCGCTTTACGCGGATAAAGGCTTAATCTTTATAATGAATACCCCAAGCGTTTTTTAGCTCTTGAGTTAACTGTTCGTCGTTGGCATAGCTTTCCGGACGATGCGTTTTGTTATTGTCAAAAAACGCTTTAAAAACATCCGTAGGATATGGTCCAATAGACAAGTGGCTGTAGAGCGCTCGCATGGTTTCATCCGGGTACGCATGAAATTCTTCGAAATTGATTTCATAGAGATTTTCAAGTGGAATTTCCGATTTCATCTTCTCATAGGCTTCTATCAGTTTGGGAAAAGTCCAAATCACATGGGAAGAAATTTCCTCGTTGGTCAATTCTTGCAAACTGTTTTCCCGCTGAATGGCACTCCACAGATAGCAGGTGGAACCATACGTTGCATAAGAGGAACGGCTAATCGAAACAAATTTTGCATTTGGATACATCGTTAACAGTGAAGAAATACGTGCACTGTCTCCGGGCGATTTAACCACGACACGTTTATTTCCAGATTTGTAGGAAAGTTTTCGAATGAGGTAATCGTAATCACTTAAATTCCTAGCACCTGTGTCATCGAACAATCGAGCATTCATCCAAGCGCGGTAACTTTTTGGAAAAAGATGTCCCCAGGTATATGCCTGCGTGGAACCAATGGAACAAAGTGCCGTATCTAATTCGCCACACAAGTTTAAATCTAATGCACGACGTTGGAAAGCATATCGAATTCCGAAACGCTTGATCAATCCATTGAAAAAGGGTAGTAGCCAAGATTCTGTCCATAAGAAATGATCCGGACTTAACATTTCGTATAGGTTCAAACTCACGTGTTTTGGGTCCTCGCTCAATACTTGTTGCAAATGCGAAGTGCCGGAACGCCAGTGTCCAAGTATAAAGATGGGATCCTCGTTTAGGACATGATTTTGGATACGTCGTTCAAACAATAACACTTCCATCAGTCGCAAAGGTTCACAGAGAATAAACCTCAAAACATACAATAAAAACAACGGCAGTTTTCGAACTGAAATTCCACCTAAACGGATGCATTGTCCTAGAAAAACGAGCAGAGGCAAAAAAGGAAGGTATCGTTTGAAGGTGAATTTCATGGAATGAAGATACACAATAATTCAAGGGGCTTGAAATTAGAAAAAAGCTATTTTTTCATTATTTTTGATTGACTTAAATCATACCGCCGTGTTGCTGAGCCATTCGTTTCAAAATCAAAAAGATACTGCATTTGGTGAAGCCGTGCGTCAACGTGTTTCGGCACATTTAAAGCAAGAGCAGATACAGACTTTGGCAACGTCAGCCATGGTATTAAAAACCTTGTTCTTGTTTCTATCTTACCTTGGGATTTACGCCGTTCTAATTCTGAATCCTTGGGACAGTGTTGTGCTGATGTTTGCTTGTTATGGCACTTTGGGACTTTTACTCGGAGTAATTGGAATGAACATCATGCACGATAAAGTTCATGGCGCATATGCCAAGCGTCCGATTTGGAATTTCTTATTGGAGATTCCAATTCTATTCATTGGATTGGAATCAAAAATATGGTACATCGAACACAATGTCCTTCACCATAATTACACGAATGTAGAAGGATTAGATCACGACATTCATCACCGTTTCATTTTTCGATTCTCTGAAAACCAGCCAAAAAGATGGATTCATCGTTTTCAATTCATTTATGCACCCGTCATTTATGGACTATTATTGTTTGAATGGTTGAGCGTGAAGGATTTTATCAAAGTCATTCAATACCGAAAAAAGGGACTCATTGAAAGTCAAGGAGCAGCGGTTCAATTGTTTTTTCAAATACTCATCAAGAAAGCATTCTTTCATGCAACCTTTTTGCTGCTGCCGTTGCTACTGATGGACATGAATCCTTGGATAGTCTTGTCCGGATATGCGTTCATGCTCGTTTGCGGTGGATTTTTCATGACCATGGTCTTTCAGTTGGCACACATTGTTCCGAACTTGAAGTTTGTAGCAACGCAGGACGTGAATATCCCTGAAAATTGGTATGTTCATCAACTACAAACGACTTCGAATTTCGCCTTGGGTAATCACTTTGTGACAGCAGTCATCGGTGGACTCAATTACCAGATTGAACATCATTTATTTCCAGGCATGTGCCATGTACATTATCCTGAAATAGCACCTATTGTTCAACAAACGTGTCAAGAATTTGGGCTACCGTATCACCAACTACCTTCGGTAAGGGCGGCTGTACGTGGACATTTTAACTTACTTAAGACTTTAGGGAACTAATCCTTATTCCTTGATGATGCGATGACGTTGCACTTCACCACTTTGTAATTCAGTGATAACAATATATGCACCTTGATTCAAGCTTGAAATGTTGCATTTGTTTCCAATCATTTCGTCAGATAACACCAATTTTCCGTTTAGGTCAAAAATGCGCACGCTTTCCAGTTCGCTTGTTCCTGAAATAAATAGAAATTCATTCGCAGGATTGGGGAATACGTGGACATTGTTCGCATCGTTTTCTCCCAAACCAGATGAAGTAGTATGGAAAAGCACATTGTCTACGTATACAACGCCGCTACCTGCGGGATTTCCGGAGAAAATCAATTGCGCGATGTTATTCCTCGCAGCTAAATTAGTGAAACTAGAAAGTGGAATATCCAAGTTGATCCAATTTTCAAGCGTAGGAGTATAGGTAAGTTCATGTTCCGTATCGTTCCCACCACCATAGATTCCATCACTTCCGAAATCCACTAATTTCACACGGAAGGTAGTCATGTTTGGTGTCCAGAAATCAAGGTAAAGATGCGTCATGTCGGTTACGTCCATAAGATTTGCTCCTGTCGTTTCTATCCCAACGAAGTTTAGACCAGAGTATTTTTTTGTATCGTTTCCTTGGATTTGAATGTCATTCAAGGTTGCTTGTGACCAAGCGGTTTGCCAAGTATCTACTGCAACATTGGTATAAACGTTGCTGAACATCGAAATGACATCTCCCGCTGCAAAAGTAGGGTCTGGAGCTGGTGTCATAGGAGTCCCCAATGGTGGACCAGTTACTCCAAAGGTGATGTTGTCAAAGTAGCAAATGTTTGTAGATGTGCGGTTTTGAAAATCAGGGAAAATAATCACTTGGTTGATGCCAGTGGATGTTGGTAGTCCGAGGATTGGAGTGAAATCAAAAGTCAATTCTTCCCACTTGTTAATCTGTGTATTCGGCACCAACAATTCACCTGTAGATGCGCCGGATCCTGTTGCAAACTTAATACCTACGTTACTGATAACCGGTTTGTTGACCATGATTTTCACGATGCAATTCGCAGGAGTCAGCGTGAAAGACCCTACTTCTCCATGTGCACATTCCACACCAGCATAAGGCATTCCACCTTGAAGCGCCGTGAACTTTGCTACGGTTGCCGAACTGTTAAGGCCAGTTACATCTGGATTCGTTACTATTTCTAAAGGTGGATTCCCAACATTTTCAAAAACAGTCCAATTCCACGTCAAACCAAATTCGCCAATCTCAAAAGTAATTGGACTATTTTGGGCTTGGGATAAGAAAGAGGTAACTAAAGAACAGATAAGTAGTAACTTGCGCATAAAAATTGTTTTGGTTAAAAGTACAATAATTATCTAAAAAGAAAGATACTTTAGAAAAATTATTAAAACTCAAATTCCCCAAGGTCTACTATATCTTCCGTCACATTTAATCTGCGGGTGATTTCTCGTTTGTATTGAAAACTGGTTCCGTATTGTTTAAATAGTTGAATGGACAAAGTCGCTTTTCCGTTGACGGTCGCACGATGATCGCCGTAATAGTGTGCTTGAATATGGTACGTTCCGGGTTTTGCGGCGTGAATCATGTATTCTTCTGGACCGTAGCCTTGCGTGAAGTCATTGGAAATGCGTCCTCCGTTTGCGGTGAGTGGATACGAATACATACATTTTTCACCGTCCGGTTCAGTCACCCATAAATCGACGTCGGTATCGTCGGTATCCCAATTCAAGACAATGCGAATGTCCACCGGCATCTTTTTAATAAATGCTTTATCGATGAACGCATAGTTCAAGTTACGTGGATGTTGCGCGATGATGTTATTGATTTCATTCAAGGCAATGCAGTGAATGCCAGCGAAGCGTCCGTCGTAAGGTTCTTTCACGACTTTATACAAATAACGAATGGCTTCATTGTAGTTTCCGATTTGTTCATACGCCAATCCTAAGTCACGGTATGACTGTGGTTCTTCCGGACGGATTTCTATCAAATGTTTAAATAGGGCTACGGCCAATTTTTTCTCACCAAGTTGTAAGAGTCGTTGTGCTACTATGCGCAATAAACTATGGTTTTCTAGATCTAGTTCGGCAATATTTGAAAGCACACGAATTCCTTCTGCGTAACGTTTTTTGAAAATGAGGTAATCGCTGACATCCAAATAAAACGAAGGTTGACTCGCATATTTTTTGCGTTCCTCCAAATAAATGCTGTAGGCTTTAGAAAGCGGAACGGATTTGATCCGTTTCATATAGGGCGACTTTGGATCCCATGCTTTCACCTTCAATGTTCCACGATTTACGACAGATGTTGTGCTGACGCCATTCACATTTGTCACGCTTAAACTGTAGGTTCCTGGGCTAGTCAATGAACTACTGAAACCATTTGTTTCAAAAGCAGTATTCGTCCAAGAATACGTCGCAGCACCAGCGACTGAAATGTTCATGTCCGCTCCATGTTGGCTTGTGCTAGTGAATGAATCGGTATTTTCATCATCCTCCACAACTGGTGGAAGGAATGCCAACATTTGTTCCGTTGTGTTAGCTGAAACTTCTTGTGCTGGTGGAGGAGGGGGAGCCGAACGTTCTTCGCTTGATCCTTGAACATTTTCATTTCTTAAGATTACTGCATCATCCGGTGAGGGAGGAGGAAGGTTAATTGATCGACTTCTTTTTTTCTTACGTTCCTTGCGATGCGTTTTCCACCATGCTTGTTGAACTTTCCATTCCTTTTTGATGTTGCGCAGGTGATCAAACTGATCCTTTTTCGCTTCTTTGTCCGCTATTTTCAGTTGCATGTAGTATTCTTTTTGTAAACTTTTAGGTGGAAGGATTCTGTGCTGTACGTAATCTTCTACGCGATCTAAAATCAGCATAGAAGTGAAATCGCTTACCAATCGGTACTTCAGTCCAGTTTCGAGAATTTGTTCTTCGTTCTGTTTGGAATTTTCTTGTAATTCATTCAATTGGTGAATGGC
>JBEDCT010000017.1:0-3253 GCA_041176665.1 Bacteroidota bacterium
GCATTGTACGAGGTCAGCTGTGCAGAATTGGATTTCCTTCAAGCACAGTCGCTTACATGTGACGGTGTACTCGGTGCACGCATGATGGGCGGTGGATTTGGTGGTTGTTTGTTGATTTTGATTCACCAAGAAGACGTTCAATCTGCCATCACGCAACTTTCGAAACAGTATTTAGCAAAATTTGGCATTGAGCCAGCTGCTTATCCCGTGAAAATTGGACAAGGCATTCAACACATGAATTGGCATGAACAAGTTTAATCAAGACATCCATCCACACCGTCGTTACAATCCATTGTTAGATGAATGGATTCTCGTTTCTCCACAACGTGCTTTGCGTCCGTGGCAAGGACAAACAGAAGAGTTGAACGAGGAACAAAGTCCCAGTCACGATGAAAACTGTTATTTGTGTCCAGGAAATCAGCGTTCCAATGGAACTCAAAATGATTCATACACATCGACCTTTGTGTTCGAAAACGATTTTTCTGCATTGATGAAAGAGCCTGTTGATCAATTAGATACCGGATCAAGTTTCTTTCAAAGTAAAGCAGAGCGAGGAATCAATAAAGTGGTGTGTTTTTCACCCAATCACTCTTTGACATTGGCAGAAATGTCCATCAAAGAATTGCAGTCCATCATTGAAACTTGGACGAACGAATACCAATCACTCGGTTCTTTGGACTTTATCAATCATGTACAGATTTTTGAAAACAAAGGAAGTGTGATGGGATGTAGTAATCCGCATCCACACGGACAAATTTGGGCACAGTCCTCCTTGCCTACTCAGGTGGCGAAAACGCAGAAGCAACTGCTTTCGTATTTTGAAGAAAAGGGTAATCCACTGTTGTTAGATTACTTGAAACAAGAAGAAAGTCAACAGGAACGGATCGTTGCGGAGAACGAACACTTTGTCGCGTTGGTTCCTTTCTGGGCAACTTGGCCATTTGAAACGATGATTGTCAGTAAATTTCCGTGTGAGAACTTGTTGCAGTTGAACAGCAATCAACAGTTAGGTTTCGCGCAAATGATTCAAAGTATCACTGTGAAATACGACAATCTTTTCCAAAGTTCATTTCCTTATTCAGCTGGAATTCATCAAGCACCGACGGATGGGAAAACACATCCAGAATGGACGTTACATATGCATTTTTATCCACCCTTATTGCGTAACGCCAGCGTAAAGAAATTCCAAGTTGGCTACGAGATGCTAGGTGAAGCACAGCGGGACATTACAGCAGAACAAAGTGCGGAACGCTTGCGTGCACTTTCGACCATTCATTATAAAACTACCTAAACTATGCATACTTTATCTTCTACGGATTTCCTAGTGTTTTTTGTCTACTTCGTTATCATTGTCGGATACGGGTATTGGATTTACAAGCGTAAACAGAAAGAATCACTGAACAGTCAAGATTACTTTTTAGCGGAAGGATCCTTGACTTGGTGGGCGATTGGCGCTTCGTTAATTGCAAGTAACATCAGTGCAGAGCAATTTATCGGTATGAGTGGAAGTGGATTCAAAATGGGACTCGCCATTGCCACGTATGAATGGATGTCTGCAGCCGTTTTAATCCTTGTTGCTGTGTTTTTTATGCCAGTTTACTTGAAGAATAAAATCTCCACGATGCCGCAGTATTTGAAAAAGCGTTACAACGGACAAGTGGCTATGATTATGGCAGTGTTTTGGTTGATGTTGTACGTATTTGTTAACCTGACAGCGATTTTGTACTTGGGAGCGTTAGCGATTAGCAGCATTTCCGGATTGAACATGTTTTTCTGTATGGCCTTTTTGGCAATTTTCGCTGTGATTATTACACTTGGAGGCATGAAAGTCATTGGATTTACGGATGTTATTCAAGTGTTCTTTTTGATACTCGGTGGACTCGTTACAACCTATTTGGCAGTAGACTTAGTCGCAAAAGAGTTCGGTGGATCTGGCATTTGGGATGGTTTGTCGTATTTAAAAAGTCAAGCGGGTGATCATTTTCACATGATTTTCGATCGATCGAATTCCAACTACATGGACTTACCCGGACTCTCCGTTTTAATTGGCGGAATGCTCATCATCAACTTAAATTATTGGGGCTGCAATCAATACATCACGCAACGTGCTTTGGGCGCGGATTTGAAAACAGCGCGTGGCGGAATCCTGTTCGCCGCATTTTTAAAATTATTGATGCCGGTGATTGTTGTCCTGCCTGGAATAGCAGCCTATGTGCTTTATCAAAATGGACATTTTCAAACGGAAATGTTACAAGGCGCAGAATTGAATCCAGACCGCGCCTATCCCGTTCTGTTGAATTTATTGCCTTCTGGATTGAAAGGATTGTCCTTTGCAGCCTTGACCGCTGCCATTGTTGCATCCTTGGCTGGAAAAGCGAACAGCATTGCTACCATTTTTACCTTGGATATTTATCAAACAAAGATCAAACCTGAGGCTTCAGAGAAAACGTTGGTAAAAGTTGGGAAAATATCGATTGTTGTAGCGATGTTAATTGCCATGGCGGTTTCGCCGTTTTTGGGAATCGATAAAAAAGGTGGATTTCAATACATTCAGGAATATACGGGCTTTGTCAGTCCTGGGATTTTTGCGATGTTCATCTTTGGATTCTTTTGGAAAAAGACGACTTCCAATGCCGCACTTTTTGCAACTATTGGTGGATTCCTGTTTTCCATTTTACTGAAATTTTTACCGCTCTTCGTTTCTTTGCAAGGTTTGAGTCCATTTGGATTCGCGGTGAAAAATGCGAATGGAATGTATGAAATACCGTTTATCGACCGAATGGGATTTGTCTTTTTGCTTTGCGCAATCGGAATGATCATGATTAGTCTGAGGGAAACAAAAAGAGGTGTTGTTCCAAACGCTATGGAAATTGACAGAAGCATGTTTCGCATGTCCAATGGATTCATCGTTGGAATGCTCGTCATCCTTTCCTTGCTTGTGGCGCTTTACACCATTTTCTGGTAGAACCTTAAATGATTTCGACAAGCAAGCGACGTTGTAAGCCAATTTCGACTAATTTGAAAAAAGTGGAGAATTGAATGTCGCTCATCCCGCGCTCAATGCGCGAGATGTAGCTTTTCTTGGTGCCGGTTCTTTCAGCTAATTGTTCTTGTGAAAGCTTCGCTTCTTTGCGCGCAGCTTTGAGTTGTTCGCCAAGGCGAAAGGCGATGGACTCACGATCGAATTGATCGCGTTTTTCACTGCCTCTTGAGCCGTATTTGGCTTGTAATAATTCTTCGAATGTGCTAATCT
>JBEDCT010000018.1:0-5985 GCA_041176665.1 Bacteroidota bacterium
GAGTTAAAAGGAATTGAAACAACATAAAAAAGGCGGATGAGTAATCATCCGCCTTTCGTTTATGTTCAATGTTCTTATTTAATTCCTAACGCTGTTTTAGCTGTCGCATCGTTTGGCTCAATTTGATAAATGATTTCGTAAAAAGATTTTGCTTTCGCCAAATCTTTCGCCGCTGATTTTGCATAGTAGTCACATAAGTAACGACAAGCTTCTAATACCAATGGTTTATTAGATGGCAAACTTCTTTCCTCGGGCTTCACTAACTCAACGATTTTTTCATAGTAAGGCTGTGCTGCCCAACGCTCATTCGCTGAATCCAATTTGTAATTACAACGTGCTCTCCATAAATACCCTGGAGTGTAGCTTGGAGATAAGATAAGTACTCTTGCGAATGCTGAATCTGCCAATGCGTAATCTTTTGGACCATTATAAATTGCTTTTCCAAGTTCATACTCTTCCGCTGAAGTTAATGCAACCAATTGCGAACGTTTCGTATAAAGTTCAATCGATTTGTCGAATTTTTTCGCTTTGAAGTACATTTTTGCCACTTCACTGGTCAATTCTTTTGCAGCAATTTCATTCACAGCAATCGCTTTCTCGTATTCAACTAAACCTAAGGAATCCATTCCTGCTTTCATCAGTAGCGCTCCTTTTGTTTTGTAGTCCATGTAGTTAATCATGTTTGCTGGAACCAACGCGAAGAAACGAGCGGAAGCATCTAATCCATTTTTAACAGAAGTACTATCTGTGTTACATTCTAAGTAAGAGAATGCCAACATACGCTCTGTGTAAAAATTAGAGAAGTTCATTGCGTTTAACGTATTCACCTCGGTGATTGCTTCACAGTATTCTTTTGCATTGAAAAGAGCTGTTGTATACAAGTAACGCGCTTCCAAATTGTTATTGAGTTTCAAGTATTTTTGCCAATCTTCAATTGCCGCTTTTTTCTTACCGAAACGCATGTTTAACTCAGCATTCGCGCGGTAAGCAGGAGCATAAGTAGAGTCAATAAGTTTCGCTTCTTTGTATTTTTGATTCGCTAATTCTTGGTTTTGTGCAGCGCGGTAAATATTTGCTACGCGCACCACCCCACGCGGAGATTTTGGATTGATATCCAAAACAGCCAAATAGGATTTGATTGCTAAACTAGCGTTATCTGGTGTTTTTGCATAAAGCGCATCACCTTTCAACAATAGGTTGTCCTCGTTTTTAGGATCCTTAATGATTGCTTCTTCTAAAAGTAACAAGGCTTGATCGTAATCTTTCACGTCAGACTTAATGAAAATTTTCGCCATTCCACGAATTACTTCTGCACGTTTTAATTTGTCTTTCTTTGTCAAGGCAAATGCTTTGTCGAACTCTACTTTAGCCTCTGTTTTTTTTCCATCGATCCAAAGTACGCGTCCTGCAGCTACAAATGGCAATGCGCGAAGTTTATCCACTTCAAAACTTTTGTTCCACATGATTTTCGCAGAATCAACTAGTCCTTTGTCAAAATAACAGTCACCGTAGTAAAAGTATAGTTCTCCATTCATTGGGTCAGCTTTCACCAATGCAGAAAAATCTTTAATTGCATCAGCATAGCGCTCGTTATCCGTTTTGTAAATGGCATCTTTCAAGGTTTGACCAAAAGTTAAACTACTTAAAAATGCTGCTCCGATTAAAAATAAGGTTTTCATTTTGTTTGTTTTTTAATGCTAATCAATTTGCTTGCCAAAATTAACTTTGTTTTATGGTTTGACAAAAAAAAGCTGTGATTAATGATATAGATTTATTATTTCGGACTCATTTGAATCAGTCGAACCGGATTATTGGCCGGCACTAATTCGGATTTATGAATGATGATTTGTCCTTTTTCGCCCATCATAAAGTTAACGAATCCAGAATTTAATCCAGATCGACTGCCTTTGTTAATCATCCATACATCGCGAATGAGGGGGTATTCTTTTGTATAAATGACACCGTTTATCGGTTTGAAGGATTCACTTTCCTCGGTGAGTTTTACTTCCATGACACGAATACCTTCCAAAAAGTTCAATACTTCAAAATCTTCTTGGTTAGAAATCCAATTTAATCCAATGACACCAATGGCATTTTTATTCTTTTTGACATAATTAATGACTTCTTCATTCGATTTTGCAGCGAACACATTCGCTGCTAATTTTTTCGTTTGCAGCATGTCGGTGATGTAGTTGAAGTTTGCCGAGTTCATTTGGTCAAAGACCACTGAAATGGATTGTTTGGATGTCGGCCAAACACTCGTTTTATCGGTTAAAATTTTTCTTAACCTAGCAATGCTAATGGTGGTATCCGTATTTTCAGGATTGACAATTAAAGCGACAGCGTCTAGGGCGATGCGGTCACTGCTCACTTCTACGTTTTTACTTTTGAGGTATTTTTTTTCTGCTTTAGTGAAATCACGTGTGATGGTAATTGTTTTTACCTGTCCATCAAAAAAAGCTTGAATTATTTTTCCTTCCGGAAGATATTTCGCAATGACATCAGCTTTTGGATTCAAACTTTCAAATGTGGAAATCGACGTTTCAAAAAGCGGTTTAAAGGACTCCTCCACATAAACAACTGCTTTTCCGCGTTGATGCGTTTCTTTAACATAGGCTAAAGGATTCTGAGGGGAATCACAGGAAACAAGTGTTCCAAAAATTACTAGTGAAAGAAAAAAAAGTTGTCTGTTCATGAATCTTGGTTTTGGTGCTTATCTTTTCTGAAATCATTGTAAATACGCGAAAATCGGTAGCTAGCGTAAAGAAAGAGCACGACAATCGTTGTGATTCTTTTCCAGCCATTTAGGAATGGTAAGATATCCTTGAAAGCGAGCATTCCTGCAAATAAAACGGCCACAATTACAACGAGTCCACCGGTAATACTTTGAATGATGTTTGTTTTCATATTGACAAAAAAAATCCCCAATCGAAAATTCTATTGGGGATCTATAAATTAGGATTAATGCTATTGAGATTCGAACTTAATCGGTAGTCGAACATACGTACGAACTTCGCGACCTGCATTCGATGCTGCTTTCCATTTCGGCATTTTCGATATGACACGTAGTGCTTCTTTGTCACAAGCGGGACACTCATCTAATTTTGTTTCTACAACAGCGTTAGATACTGTTCCGTCTTTTTCAACGACAAAGCGAACAATTACACGTCCATTTACTCCTAGTTCGGCTGCTTCCGCTGGAGGACGAATATTGTCATTGATAAATTCGTTTAATTTATCGTATCCACCATTAAATTCTGCTTCAACTTCTACCCACGTTTCGATAGGTTCAACAACCGTTTGCGTAAGTGCTGGTCCACCAGTTGGTTCGTTCGTTGGCAATTCCCAACCTTCGTCACCACCTTCAATATTTTGATCACCTGCACGTGTATTTTCTAATTCTGCTTGCGTTGGCAAAACGTCTGTTACAACATCATCCTCAATCACTGGCGGCAAGAAAGCCGTCATTTGCTCCAATTGTGGAGGTGGGGGAGGAGGAGGTGTTACCGGCGGCGGAACTTCATCTGCGGGCGGTTGTAACGTTAAGTTTTTACTGTTTTCCTTTGGAAGTTCAATTTCTTCTTTCGGCAATCGTTTGATGAGTTCAGAAATTCCAAACGACAACGCTGCAAGAAGAACTAATCCAGCCATGATCATGACCATGCGCTTGTTGTAGCTGCTTCTTAGAACATAAGCTCCATAAGCTTTGTTTCTGTGAGCAAAAACGACTTCATTTCTCGTGTTTGATGTTACTTGCTGCCATTTACGGGCAGTGAAATAGTCCAGGAGAGAAAACCCTGTAACTAAAGCAACGATGACATAGAGGACTTGCATACGAATTATTTTTTAAGTTTTTCTTTCATCAACTGCAGTTCTCCTGGTGTAATGTCAACTGGTGCAATTACTCCGATTTCTGCAATCTTTAACTCATCCACAAGATCAATGAAATTCTTACACAACGCTTCGTCATCTGTTTTGATCAGTACTTTCAGTGCTTCTCTCTCAACTCTGAGTCCGTCTAGCTTTTTAAGGTAAGTACTATCGTTAAGTTGCTTGCGTTTTAGTTTTTCATCAAGACCTTGTTTTTTAACTAAAACGTAATTATTTAACTTTCCTAACAATTTTCTGATACCTTTTTCTCCAGTACCAAAATCAACCTCCTTTAATTCGGTTATGGAACCGTCTTTATCGCGGTGATCTTTGTTGTAATATTCACCTTGGTAATAGAAAATACGGTCCTCTGAAAGTAAGAATGTAATCCCGTTATTCATTTTAGGAC
Organism: Bacteroidota bacterium; assembly: GCA_041176665.1. GTDB lineage: Bacteria > Bacteroidota > Bacteroidia > Flavobacteriales_D > Crocinitomicaceae > UBA952. The sequence goes on from JBEDCT010000018.1 coordinate 4,280, forward strand.
CTTTCTGTTCAGTCTTCGGATCTACCTTAGCTGGATATGCTAATGGCAACATTTTAGGTTTACTAAAAGTGGATGTAAGGACGAAAAACGTCAATAGTAAGAAAGCCAAGTCAACCATGGGTGTCATGTCTACTCGAGTCGAGCTTTTCTTTGCTCTTTTCTTGCCTTTGCCGTGGCCACCGCCACCGCCTTCTGCGATTTCTGCCATGTCTGATTAATTTATCGGAGCGAGCTCCGAAGAAGTTATGAAATTCAAGTTATTTAAGTTCAATTCCCTGAACACATTGATAACATCTTCCGCTTTTTGGTATTTTGTTTTGGAGTCAACTCGTAGAATGAATTTCGGTTTGAAATCTTCCGGATCAGGACTTTCGCCTTTCAGTTTTGCTTCTTCAAACGCTGTTTTAGCAGAGTTTAAAGCGGCAGATCCGGCGTAACTAATCCAGTCATATAATTCATTAGTTTTTGTTGAATCCACTTGAATACCTTTCGTTTGGAAGGTGGTGCGTTCATCCGCACCTGCATCAATGTAAGAAGGTAATTCTTGCATAGTACAGCCAAATGTTGACATGAACGTGAACTTTTCGATTTGCTCTTCAGAAAGGCTCATTTTATACTTACCCATTACGTTTGTAAGCATTTCACGTCTTGCTTCAGCTCCTGACAAGTTAAAGAACACACGTCCATCTTGGTCAATAGTCACCATAATCACGTTTTCAGGAATAAATTTATCACTGATACTTGAAGGTGTATTTACCGTAACGGGTTCACTTGCGCGGAAAGAAGCGGCCAACATAAAGAATGTAACAAGCAAGAATGCCAAGTCCACCATAGGCGTCATGTCTATAGAAGGAGAACTTTTAGGTATTTTTAATTTAGGCATTGCTTGTTCCTTTAAATGTTAGACCAACAATTAGTTTGTTGAGGAGAAGTCCTGAACAATCGTAAAGCTTGCTTCGTCGATGCTGTACGTCATTGTATCAATCTTCGTAGAGAAGAAGTTGTACAAGATGATCGCTAACGTTGACGCGGTAATACCGAATGCCGTGTTGATTAAGGCCTCAGAGATACCTGTTGCAAGTGCAGCTGTATCCGGCGAACCTTTTGACATCGCAGCAAATGAACGAATCATCCCTAGTACCGTTCCAATCAAACCGATTAAGGTTGCAACAGAAGCACTTGTAGAAAGAACGGCTAAGTTTTTAGAAAGCATTGGCAACTCCAAAGATGTAGCTTCTTCTAATTCTTTTTTCAAAGACTCTAATTTTTGTTCTTTCGTCAAGCTTGAATCACCGTTGATGTGCTCGTATTTCTCAAGTCCAGCACGTACAACATTAGCCAATGAACCTTTTTGTTTGTCACATTGTGCGATTGCCGCTTTGAAATCTTTTTTATCCATGTGACCTTTGATAGCCGTGATGAATTTGTCTGTATTTCCTTTACCATTTGCTAATAACAAAGTAACTAAACGCTCGATAGAGAAAATGATAATGATTAAGTTGATTGCAACTAGAATTGGTACGATGAATCCACCTTTGTAGATTACTCCGTATAAGTTACCTTCCATTGGTTCACCTAAAGGATCGTTGTCAACGAAGTTACTTGGATCTCCAAAAACTTTACTGTAAATCAATGCTCCTGCTACTAATGCAATAGCAATAGCGAGAAACGAAACGATTGCTGAAAATCCTCCTGCCGTCTTTTTG
>JBEDCT010000019.1:0-3044 GCA_041176665.1 Bacteroidota bacterium
GTCATCAATTCCATTGGCGTACCACTTTCACCGAATGAATCGTTAACAGCTACGTATTCTTGTGGACAAGGGAACTCTCTACTCAAAACTTGAGAAACGGCTTCTCCTAAACCACCATTCATCATGTGCTCTTCAGCCGTGACAACGCAACCAGTTTTAGCAGCTGATGTTAGAATTGCTTGAACATCAAGCGGCTTAATCGTATGCATGTTAATCAATTCAGCAGAAATTCCTTTCTCTTTCAAAATCGCTAATGCTTCGATAGATTTCCAAACTAGGTGTCCACATGCGATGATTGTTACGTCTGTTCCTTCCGCTAAAACATCTGCTTTACCAATGACAAATTTTGCGTCTGGTTTTACAAAAATCGGCATTACCGGACGACCAAATCTTAAGTAAACAGGTCCCTGATGTTCTGCAATAGCAATCGTTGCTTGTTTAGTTTGATTGAAATCCGCAGGAACAATTACCGTCATGTTCGGCAACATGCGCATCATTCCGATGTCTTCCAAAATTTGATGTGTTGCACCGTCTTCGCCTAGGGTTAGTCCAGCGTGAGAAGCACAAATTTTAACGTTTTTCTGGGAGTAAGCCACAGATTGACGAATTTGATCGTACACACGTCCTGTAGAGAAATTTGCGAAGGTTCCAGTGTATGGAATTTTTCCACCAATGGTCATTCCAGCCGCCAATCCAATCATGTTTGCTTCAGCAATTCCTGCTTGAAAAAAACGATCTGGATTTTCTTTTTGGAACGCATCCATTTTTAATGAACCAGTTAAGTCAGCACACAATGCGACTACATCCGGATTCGTGCGTCCTAATTCCGCTAATCCTTCACCAAATCCTGATCGCGTGTCTTTGTTACCTAGTATTTCAAATTCCATAACTATAAATTTAATAAGAGTGTTTTATTTGAATCGATTCTAAACTTTTTTTCTTTTGTGTATGCGCTCGACTTTTGGTCTTTTTCGCGGTAAACAATTTTATAATTTCCTGGTTGCAATGACCATTTTCCTTCTAACGGACCTTCATCCATATTGCAAACCCATTCCCACTGATTGACTTGACGTTCGTAAAAAATTTGTCCGACACTTGCCTTCATCACTGTGTATTGAAATGTTCCCGCCGGGACAACATCGACGAACGTTGTTTTGCTTTGTGAAATCTCCACACGTTGATAGGTTCTTGGCAAGGTAAAAATCTCAAGATCGTAAGTACCGACAAGGTATTTCTGTGTGGAATTTAAATTTTGTGCGTGCAGAGTTTTGCTGTCGTCTTTCACGGAAACACGCAGTTGAAAACTCGGGTTTTGTGTATTTTTTATTGCAGTAAACTTCAAGTATCCTTGTGGTGCATCAACGACAATTGTATTGTGCGTGTGTTTTTGCAAGACAATTCCCTTTTTCTCCAACTTTGGAAGCGTGTTCACGACCAAATCATACTTCACTTCTGGATCCAAGACCAAGGTATCTGGAAGGTTTTTACGGTTGAGGGTATGTGTAAAGGTGTATTTTAAGTTCGATGTTCCACTTTCGTAAAAGAACATCGTCACATTCGTTTCAAGCGGTTTTTTTGTGATGTCATTTAAGTTCACTTGAACGGTTGTATTTACGAGTGTTTTGGAAACGATGCTTGCTAATACATTTCTAAATGACTCCTTACTTTCAGCATCCGAATAAGCGCCAATGCAATCAAATTTATCGAGGTATGATAAATCCATGCCCAAACCGATAACGAAAGGGGTCACTTTAACACCTTTATCTTTTAATTTCCGAGCGATGATACACGGATCATTGTCACAAGACTCAAGTCCGTCGGTAATTAAAATGATGTAATTTCTAGCCAGCGTATCAGGAAAATCTCCTGCAGCGGCTTCGAGTGATCGGGCGATGGGTGTGGATCCTTTTGCTTGAATGGACTTTACTTTTGTTTTGATGGCGTCCACCGTATTGACTCCGAAGGGAACTTCCAATTTGGTATCGTTGCAATCTTGATAGGTATTCGTTACAGGCGTTTGATGTCCATAAACCCGCAAGGCAATTTCCAAATTTGGAATTCCTCTCAACTTTTCGACTTCTTGGATCAATACTTCTTTTGCTGCCTCCATGCGTGTTTGGTTGTTGTTCCAATCCACATTCATGCTATTCGACGCATCCAAAATAAACAATATGCGCGTGTTTTTTTGCGTCCAGCCGAAGCTAGCAAAACAAATAAACAATACACATATCCACTGTTTCATTAATAGTCCCCCAATGATTCTTCTAATTGCGCTAATGCCGCCGAAAGTTGTTCTGCGTTTGGAGCGACACCATGCCATTTATGAGACCCCATCATGTAGTCAACACCTTGACCCATTTCTGTTTTCATAATGATCACCACTGGTTTTCCTTTTCCACACATCGCTTTTGCTGCCGTCATTTTCGCACGGATATCTTCGAACTGGTGTCCGTCCATTTCCAAAACTTCCCAACCGAACGCTATCCATTTTTGTGCCAAGTTGCCTAAAGACATCACATCTTCTACATCTCCGTCGATTTGACGACCATTGTAGTCGATTGTGGCGATGAGGTTGTCCACATGGTTCGCCGCAGCATACATCGCCGCTTCCCAAATTTGACCTTCTTGTAGTTCGCCATCACCATGAAGTGTATAAACAATTCCTTTGTCTCCGTTTAATTTTTTTACTTGAGCAGCTCCAGCTGCTACAGAAAGACCTTGTCCTAATGAACCAGAAGCCATGCGGATTCCAGGTAATTTTTTATCTGTTGAAGGATGCCCTTGTAAACGACTAGATAATTTTCTAAAAGTCCCTAATTCAGCCACTGGAAAATAACCAGCTCTAGCTAAAACACTATACCAAACTGGTGAAATGTGTCCATTCGACAAGAAAAATAAGTCCTCACCGATGCCATCCATGTCAAATGTCTCGGCATTGAAGTTCATTTGCTCAAAATACAAAAAGCTTAAAAAATCGGCACAGCCAAGGGATCCTCCAGGATGACCGGAATTAACTGCTGAAACCATACGAACGATGTCTCTTC
>JBEDCT010000020.1:0-6240 GCA_041176665.1 Bacteroidota bacterium
GTATTAATTCCCTACATTTCATTGAAAGCAAAATAATCTTATAAATTATCCTTCTTTAGAACAATTCAAAATAAGGGAATTCGTACCTTTGTACGAATATGAGCAACCTAGAACAAAAACCATTTAATGTTCGTGAAATTCGAGAAGAATTTCCTGCACTTCGTCAACAAATTTATGGGAAGAATCTCATTTATTTTGACAACGGAGCCACGTCACAGAAACCTAAATTGGTATTAGATGCAATTAATCTGTTCTATTCGAAGGAAAATGCAAATATTCACCGTGGAGTTCACTATTTGAGTCAAAGAGCCACAACGGATTACGAGGCAGCAAGACAGCGCATTCAACTTTACCTAGGTGCTAGAAAATCTGAAGAAATTATTTTTACGAAAGGAACAACCGACAGTATCAACTTAGTTGCCTATTCCTTCGGCTCAACATTGTCTGCTGGAGATGAAATTCTCATATCAGCCATGGAACACCATTCGAACATCGTCCCATGGCAAATGCTGTGTGAGCGTCAAGGCTGTGTGTTAAAAGTTGCACCAATCAACCAACGCGGTGAACTGATCATGGATGAGTTTGATAAACTCCTTTCTAAAAAAACAAAACTCGTTTCTATCATCCATATTTCCAATACACTCGGAACAGTTAATCCGATAAAGGAAATCATTCAAAAAGCACACGCAGTTGGTGCCAAAGTGCTCATCGACGGCGCGCAAAGCATTCAACACATGCGCATTAATGTAAAAGAGTTGGATTGCGACTTCTACGTTTTCTCGGGCCACAAAGTATTCGGTCCAACAGGAATCGGAGTGCTTTACGGAAAAGAAGATATTTTAGACCGAATGCCACCATATCAAGGTGGAGGCGACATGATTGCTCGTGTCACATTTGAACGAACGACCTACAACGAACTCCCCTTCAAATTCGAAGCAGGTACACCACATATTGCTGGTGGAATTTGCTTAGGGACGGCATTTGAATTCTTAGAATCCATCAACATGGAAGCAGCAGAAAAACATGAACGCGAATTGGCGAAATACGCGGAAGACATGTTGGACACTTTCGAAGGATTACAAATCATTGGAGAGGCGAAAGACAAAACATCTGTTGTTTCTTTCTCGATCAAAGGAATTCATCCATTTGATATCGGAACGCTACTCGACAAACAAGGAATTGCGGTTCGAACAGGACACCATTGCACGCAACCATTGATGGATTTTTACGGAATTCCTGGAACAGTTCGTGCCTCTTTTGCGTTTTACAATACGAAAGAAGAAATTGACACCTTTGTCGGAGCAGTTGAACGCAGTTTAAGCATGTTGAAATAAAATGAACTTAACAGAAAAACAAGAGGAAATCATACAAGAATTCGAAGTTTTCGATGATTGGATGGAAAAATACGAATACATCATTGACTTAGGAAAAGACCTCCCAAAAATTGATGACAACAATAAAACAGAAGATCGCCTCATCGAAGGATGTCAATCGCGCGTTTGGTTAGATTCTCATTTTGATAGTGGGAAAATGCACTTTACAGCAGATTCGGACGCCATTATTACCAAAGGAATTATTGGACTTTTAATCCGTGTATTGGATGGAGAGGAGCCAAAAGATATTGCGACGGCTGATTTATTTTTTATCTCCAAAATCGGATTACAAGAACACCTATCTCCTACCCGCGCAAATGGATTACTAGGCATGGTAAAACGCTTAAAAATTGAAGCAATTAAACATATTTCAGCAGCATGAGTGACTTAGAAGACCGAATAGTTCAAATGATGAAAACCATTTATGACCCGGAAATTCCTGTGGACGTATTTGAACTTGGACTGATTTATGAAGTAAAAGTGGAAGAAAATAACCATGTCTTCATCGACATGACCTTAACTTCTCCGAATTGTCCAGTAGCAGAAAGTTTACCGAAAGAGGTGGAAGATAAAGTGGCATCCGTTGAAGGTGTTGCTTCTGCAAAAGTGAGCATTGTTTTTGATCCACCGTGGGACAAAGACATGATGAGCGAAGAAGCGAAATTAGAACTTGGATTCCTTTAACGTTTGCGCAAAACAAAGCGTCTCAAACGGTATTGATTGTAATCGTAATATTCAAACTCTAAGTTTTTCTTGGAGGATAGTAAAATCCGTATATCAATCGTATCGTTCGGCCTCATGACCAATAAATGATCACCTGATTCGTTGATGGTGAAAAGAGCTTGATCTACAACAAATGAATCTTGAACTTGATTCAAACCGAAATAACTATAGTCCAAATCAATGCGACCATTCATTTTTTTCGAATCGGACGAGATGACTAATTCTCCAACTGGAACACTATCGTAAAAAGTAAATCCTTCTCCGTCTAATACGCGTACCAACTCAACTTTCCAAGTACCATCGATACGTTTTAATTGCGCTTTTTGTTTTTGACAAGCTGCCAAAAAAATGATGAGTGAGAATATGTACAAACCATTTCTCATCCTCTAAACGCAATGCTACACATGGCAGTCATTCCCATTTTTAATGCTTCTGAATCAATATCAAAACGCGGATGGTGAACGGCGTAAGTAATTCCTTTTTCTTTGTTGCCGACTCCTAATCGAAAAAAGCAAACGGGGATTTCTTGACTATAAAAAGCAAAATCTTCTGCCGTCATTCGCAAGGCTAATTCATGAACCTGTTCCGATCCAAAAACCTCGTTAAAAAGAACCTTCACATCTTCTGTTAGCTTTTCATCGTTTTTCAAAAACGGATATCCTTTTGAAATGGTTAAAGCGATTTGTCCGCCAAAAAGTGAAGAAACTTCATCAGCTTCACTTTCTAAAATCGTGTAGGCTTTTGCTCTCCACGTCTCATCCATCGTGCGGAATGTTCCTTTGATGCGTGCTTCTGAAGGAATCACATTGGTTGAACCAAGGGCTTCAAAGCGACCAAAGGTCAAGACATGTGGAACCGCCTCTGGACATTCTTCATGGAAACGTGCTTTTACGCGACTCATCCAAAGTGCACCCATCTCAATTGGATTCACACATTTCTCAGGCAATGCTCCATGTCCACCAACACCTTTGATATCGACATGCAACTCATCGCTAGATGCCATATACAATCCTGAACGCAAACCAATGTTTCCAACTTCCATTTCCGGAAAAACATGCAAGGCATACATTTTTTCCACTTTCGGGTCATGCAACACTCCGGCTTTCATCATTAAACTCGCTCCACCTGGATTCATTTCTTCACCAGGTTGGAAAATCAATTTTAACGGTTGTTTCAAGTCATTGCGATTGGCTTGCAAAATCACCGCAGAACCTAGTAAAATGGAGGTATGAACATCGTGTCCACAAGCATGCATCCACCCATCAATTTCTGACTTATATGGAACATCGTTTTCCTCTTGAATAGGCAAAGCATCTAGGTCGGAACGCAATCCAATGCACACGTCTTTTTTTGTATGATGATCCGCACCAATCCATGCGACAACTCCTGTTTCTGCGATATTCGTTTCATGCTCAATTCCATAACGGGAGAGGATTTCAGAAACAAAACTCATCGTACTTTTCTCCTGAAAGGAAGGCTCTGGATGACGATGCATGTGCTCACGCCAGGAACGAACTTCTTCAAAAAGTCCTGCAACTATGGACGTGAGTTTCTCAGGATTCATTGGATGAAATAGATGAATAACCAGATAAGATTAAGCGAAAAGAAACGTAGGCTAAAAAAAATCCAAAGATTAACTTCACCATTCCAGGAGAAAGCTTCAAGGATAATTTGGAGCCGATGTAGGCACCAATGAGAAACGTAGCAGCAATGACTAATCCGTATTTCCATTCAATATTTCCGGACTTCGAATAATTAATCACTGCCAACAATACAACAGGCATCGAAAGCACGAAGAGACTTGTTCCCTGTGCCGTATGCTGCGAAAGTCCAAGGAAGAAAACCAAGGCTGGAACAATGATAACTCCACCTCCTACCCCAACAAATCCACTGAGAATTCCAGCGAAGATTCCAATGATGGCAAGGATAAGGATGGTTTGTGGTGTCATTTCTTTTCAAAGATATCAAAAATAGCTTATTGATTGACGAGAAGATTACAACCGCGAACATCGGCTTCATCAAAGCGTCCTTCCAAATAGAATCCATCACCTTCAAGCCGACCCAAATCCTGAGTTTGTATAAACGCACAACTATGTTGATTCGCTAAATCGATGACATTGATTCCACCGGAACGTTCCTTGGGAAAAAGCGTAAATGGATCATAAGGATCACGAATGAGGATTTTCATCCACGGAACGACTTGAAACTTGCCGTCCTTCATCGAATATCCCTGGGAAAGAATTTCCGTCATTCCATATTCAGACCGCACATGATCAACACCCAATCCCTTGATTAACTCCGAATGTAATTCCTCCTTCGTTAATTCCTTTCGACGTCCTTTCATTCCGCCGGTTTCAATGATGATTGCTTTCGATAAATCAATGTTCAACTCTGCCAAATCGAGTAAGGCATAAGAAACCCCAAAAATAATTACTTTTTTACCCAGAGAAATGGCCGCTTGATATCGCTCCACAAGGGATGACGGTTCGTTCAACAAGAATCCAGAAAGCGTTTGTCCTGATTGTTCAATAAGTCCATGAACCATATACACCAAAGAAGAATCTCCTTGCTCAACATAATTTGGCAACAAGGCCAACACAACATAATCATCAACCGGTCCAAAAAAATGCGTGAATCCCATAGAAAAGGAATCATCGTACCACTGTTTGTTTACTACAAAATGTTGACTCCTGCCGGCATTCCCAGTACCACTGCTTTGAAAATGAAGGTCTATTTCCTTTGTATCTTGATCCACAATCTGTTCCGTTTTGAAAAACGAAATGGGCAGAAAAGGAATTTCTTCCAATGATTGTGGATTGTTCCGCTTGATTAAATCCACGTACGAACGATAAACAGAAACATGTTCGTATTGGTGTTGAAATAATGCCAATGCACGTTCCTCAAAGTTATCTGGATTTGTGCTCAGTAAATATTCCATTGGATTCATGCAACAAAGTTAAGATGAAAAGTCTATTTCACATCGTCATGCCCGGAAATGTGTGTAATTTTGAACAAGCGTTGAAAAACGTTGTTAGATTAAAAATACACAAACAGTATATGAAAAAAACGGGAGTCTTATTGCTTCAATTGGGAACGCCAGATAGTCCAAAAACGAGTGACGTGAGACGTTACTTAACCGAATTTTTAAACGATCCGCGTGTCATTGACATTCCGTGGATATTACGTAAAATACTGGTAAACGGCGTCATTGTTCCTTTTAGAGCACCAAAATCAGCGAAAATATACAAAGAACTATGGGAACTAGGTGATGGTGTTTCACCATTAAAGACGCACACGTTAAAGGTTCAAGAAATGTTAGCTGAAGCATTCAAGAATGAAGATGTGACCATTGAAATGGCGATGCGCTACCAAAATCCTTCTATGGATAGTGTGCTAGAACGCATGCATCAAGCAAATTACGATGAAATCATCGTCCTGCCATTATTCCCACAATACGCCAGTGCATCAACAGGATCCGCTGTAGAAAAAGCCATGAACATCATTCGTAAATGGTGGGTTATTCCTGAAATTAAAATCATCAATCAGTTTTGGGACAATGAAGGATACATTGATTCAGTCGTTGAGAACACCAAACAGTTCAACTTCAAGGATTACGATCACGTGCTATTTTCCTACCACGGATTACCGGAAAGACAAGTGGATAAAGTGTACGAAGGCACAGACTTATGTGCAGATGAACCATGTGAAACCGAATTGAATGACCGCAACAAGTTCTGTTACAAGGCAACTTCCTTTGCAACTACGCGACTTATTGCGCAAAAAATTGGATTAACGGAAGATCAGTACACCGTATGTTTTCAATCCAGACTGGACAAAAAATGGCTCACACCATTTTCAGATAAAGTAGTTGAAGAATGGGCGAAAAAAGGAGCGAAAAAACTATTGGTTTTTAGTCCGGCATTTGTTGCCGACTGCTTAGAAACGTTGGTCGAAATTGGAGAGGAATACCAAGAGATTTTCGAGGAACATGGTGGAGAAAAAGTACAATTAGTTCCTAGTTCGAATAGTCACCCATTGTTTGTGAACGGATTAGAGAAATTGATTCGTCAAAAAATGAACTAGGATAATTAGAGTATCCTTTTACGTTTACACATTTAAGTAGTAAATTTGCAACCGATTACAC
>JBEDCT010000021.1:0-4342 GCA_041176665.1 Bacteroidota bacterium
AAGGAAAAGAAATCGCCCAAGAATTTGGATTCCCATTGTGTATTCGTCCTTCGTATACCTTAGGTGGATCAGGTGCTTCCATTTTACACGAACCAAAAGAATTTGATAACCTACTTGAACGTGGACTGCAATTGTCACCGATTCATGAGGTAATGATTGATAAAGCCTTACTAGGTTGGAAAGAATATGAATTGGAGTTGTTGCGTGACGCAAACGACAACGTGGTAATTATCTGTTCGATTGAAAACTTCGATCCAATGGGAATTCATACAGGAGATTCAATCACGGTCGCTCCTGCCATGACCTTGTCCGATACAACCTTTCAGAAAATGCGCGATATGTCCATCAAAATGATGCGTTCTATCGGGAATTTTGCGGGTGGATGTAACGTTCAATTTGCTGTGTCTCCAGATGATGCAGAGGATATCATCGCGATTGAAATCAATCCACGTGTATCTCGTTCGTCTGCTTTGGCATCTAAAGCAACTGGTTATCCAATTGCGAAAATCGCTTCGAAATTGGCTATTGGCTACCATTTAGATGAATTGCAAAACCAAATCACGAAAACGACGTCGGCCTTGTTTGAGCCAACGTTGGACTATGTAATTGTAAAAATTCCACGTTGGAACTTTAATAAATTCCCGGGTACAAATCGACAACTAGGACTTCAAATGAAGTCAGTAGGAGAGGTAATGGGAATCGGACGTTCTTTCCAAGAAGCGCTTCAAAAGGCTTGTCAGTCTTTGGAGATTAATCGAAATGGATTAGGTGCGGATGGAAAAGAATTGACCAATCAAGATGAAATCTTACATTCATTAGAATTTGCGAGTTGGAACCGTTTGTTCCATATCTACGATGCGATTAAATTGGGAATCCCGTTTAAAAAAATCGTTGAGAAAACAAAAATTGATATTTGGTTCTTGAAACAAATCGAAGACCTAATCAAATTAGAACGAAAAATTGAAAAGTTTCACCTGGAAAGCATCCCGAAAGAGTTGCTTTTTGAAGCGAAACAAAAAGGATACGCAGATCGTCAAGTTGCCCATTTATTACGCTGCCTAGAATCAGAGGTTTATCAAAAACGTTCTGATATGGGAATAAATCGTGTTTATAAATTAGTAGATACTTGCGCAGCGGAATTTGAAGCAAAAACACCTTATTACTACTCGACTTTTGAGTTTGAAAATGAAAGCATTGTTACAGATCGCAAGAAAGTAGTAGTGTTAGGTTCTGGTCCAAACCGCATCGGACAAGGAATCGAATTCGATTATTCATGTGTTCATGGTGTATTAGCAGCGAAAGAATGTGGTTACGAAACGATTATGATCAACTGCAATCCGGAGACTGTTTCTACCGATTTCGATACAGCGGATAAGTTGTATTTTGAACCTGTTTTCTGGGAACATATTTACGATATTATCAAGCATGAGAATCCGGTTGGAGTCATCGTTCAGTTAGGCGGACAAACCGCACTTAAGTTAGCAGAGAAATTACAACGATACGGAATCCGTATTCTTGGAACAAGTTTTGAAGCATTGGATTTAGCAGAGGACCGTGGACGATTTTCTAAATTACTGGAAGCAAACAACGTTCCATTTCCTGAATATGGGGTGGTGGAAAGTGCAGAACAAGCACTTGAGTTATCTGATAAATTAGGATTCCCGTTATTGGTTCGTCCGTCTTATGTTCTTGGTGGACAAAAAATGAAAATTGTCATCAACAAGGAAGAATTAGAGCACCACGTTGTTGACATCATCAATGAGATGGGTAATAATCAAATTTTATTGGATCACTTCTTAGGTGGAGCGATTGAAGCGGAAGCGGATGCGATTTGCGATGGAGAAAATGTATACATCATTGGAATCATGCAACACATCGAGCCAGCTGGTATACACTCTGGCGATTCATACGCGGTTTTACCTCCATACAACTTGGGAGATTTCGTGATGACACAAATCGAGGACATCACAAAGAAAATTGCGATTGAATTGAAAACTGTTGGATTATTAAATATCCAATTTGCTATCAAGGACGATAAAGTGTACGTGATTGAAGCGAATCCACGTGCTTCTCGTACCGTTCCATTCATTGCGAAAGCATACGATGAACCTTATGTGAATTATGCAACGAAAGTGATGTTAGGAGAGAAAAAAGTGACGGATTTCAATTTCCAACCGAAAAAAGTAGGGTATGCCATTAAAATCCCTGTTTTCTCCTACGAGAAATTCCCTGATGTGAAAAAGGAACTTGGACCAGAAATGAAATCGACAGGGGAGGCCATTCGATTCATTAAAGACTTGAAAGACCCCTTCTTCACGAAAATCTATTCGGAAAGAAATATGCACCTTTCGCGTTAATTTCCTGATATTCTGACGCGAATACCTTAAGGGATTCTGTATATTTGTCTTATGCAGAAGGTTGAGAACATCATGGCACCAATTCAGTCAGAATTGACAGCATTTGAAGCTTATTTTAAAGAGTCAATGAGATCTGATGTGGCCTTGCTAGACAAAGTCACACAGTATGTTGTGAAACGAAAAGGTAAGCAAATGCGTCCAATGTTCGTTTTTCTAACAGCGAAGATGTTAGGTGAAATCAATCAAGTAACTTACGATGCAACAACCTTAGTTGAACTCCTACACACAGCGACGCTCGTGCACGATGATGTAGTCGATGACGCCAATGAGCGAAGAGGATTCTTTTCCGTAAATGCCCTGTGGAAAAACAAAATTGCCGTTCTAGTTGGTGATTACATGCTTTCAAGAATTTTGTTGCTTTCTATTGAGAAAGAAAATTTAGCATTGCTAGAAGTCGTAGCCCGCGCCGTTCGTGAAATGAGTGAAGGTGAACTTCTTCAAATTGAAAAAGCACGCGACTTGAATATTGACGAAGAAACGTATTTCGAAGTCATACGGAAAAAGACCGCCTCTCTTATCGCAACTTGCTGCGAAGCGGGTGCAATAAGCGTCCAAGCTACTGCTGATCAACGGGAAAAAATGAGGAAATTTGGTGAGCTTATTGGGCTTGCCTTTCAAATTAAAGACGATATTTTTGATTACGGAACAGGAGAGCACATTGGAAAACCAACCGGAATCGATATCCGTGAACAAAAAATGACATTGCCACTTATTTATGTCATGAATCATTCTCCTAGTGAAATCCGCAAGGAGTTGATGTACATCATGAAGAATGAATTCGACGTTACAGCTCGAATCAAACGTGCCATTCAATTAGTTATTCAATACGGTGGAATTCAGTTTGCAACATTAAAAATGGAAGCAATTGCAAATGAAGCACTAGAATTATTGAAGTCTTTCCCCGACAATGACGCAAAAAATTCGTTAATTGGATTGGTACATTACACGATGAATAGAGAGAAATGATGAAAAATATACTTTTTTTGGCCTTTTTAGCCATGTTTACATTGAATGCTTGTTCGGATTCGAATTCCAAAAAGGATAATAAACCTGAGAAAAAAGAAGTTCTCTTTCAAATAAAAGATGGACACTTTACGGAGTGGTATGCAGGAAAAAAACAGGTGAAGTTTGAAGGTAATTTAGATGTGAAAGGAAATAGAGATGGAAAATGGACCTTCTACTCTGAGAAAGGAAACATGCTGTCCTTCACTTTTTACGATCATGGAAAAAGAGAAGGGTATTCGGTAGTAAAACACCCCAACGGAAGAATTCATTACCACGGTGAATACCATAATGATGAAATGGTTGGAGTTTGGACAACCTACGACGAAAAAGGCAAAAACAAGCAAATAAAAGATTACGGTCAACCCAAAAGTGAGTAAAATCCCCCCACATATCATAGATGAAATCATGCAAGTTTCTCGTATTGAGGAAGTGATTGCCGATTATGTCCAATTAAAACGTGCAGGATCAAACTTGAAAGGATTAAGTCCATTTACGGATGAAAAAACCCCCTCATTTGTCGTTTCACCAGCAAAACAAATTTTCAAATGCTTTTCCACGGGAAAAGGAGGGACGGCTGTATCATTCCTGATGGAGAAGGAACATTTTTCTTATCCTGAAGCACTTCGTTGGTTGGCAGATCGATATGGAGTTCAAATTCCTGAATCAGTACAACCTACAGCCGAGGAATTAGCGGAGTTAAATGAACGTGAAAGCTTTTACATCATCAATGAATTTGCGAAAAATACATTTTCAGAGAATATGCACGATACCGATGAGGGAAAAGCCATCGGACTATCTTATTTTGAAGAACGTGGATTTAGAAAAGACATCATCGAGCGTTTTCAACTCGGATACTGCCTAAATAAAGGCGATGATTTTACAAAAAAAGCACTCGCGAAAGGCTATAAGTTAGATTATCT
>JBEDCT010000022.1:0-3884 GCA_041176665.1 Bacteroidota bacterium
ATACAAATTAATTCAGTTTTCCAATACGCGTCAATTTTGCTTTGACGACATCTCCAATGGCTACATCAATTTTTGTGCCTAAAGGAAGGTATAAGTCTATTCTTGACCCAAATTTAATGAATCCAAATTCCGAACCCATGTCAACGTATTGTCCTTCGGTTGGATAAAAGCAAATTCTTCTCGCAACTGCACCAGCAACTTGACGGAACAATACTTCTTTTCCAGATTCGTGTTCCACCACAACGGTACTGCGCTCGTTATCTGTACTGCTTTTTGGATGCCAAGCGACAAGAAATAGTCCTTTGTGATACTTGATGTATTTCACTACGCCAGTAATTGGGTGGTAATTTGCATGGACATTCAACGGCGACATGAAGATCGATATTTGAATGCGACGATCCTTGAAATATTCCGATTCTGTTGTCTCTTCTATTACGACAACTTTACCATCTGCTGGACACATAATGTCGTTTGATTCACCAATGCATGTTCGGTTAGGAACACGGAAAAATTGAACGACTAGTCCGAGTAAAACAAGGAAGCCAATTTGCAGGATCCAATAAATGATTGGACAGCAAGCACTCAATAAATAATGTATTATCCCACTTAAAATTACGGTGGAGACCAAACTCCACAACATAATGCCTTTACCTTCTCTGTGTAATGTCATAGTTTACCAAAATAAATAAATCATCGACCAACAATAAAAAAACGGAATTGCAAACAATGCCGCGTCGAATCGATCTAAAATCCCACCGTGTCCCGGAAGGATGGTGCCTGAGTCTTTAATCTGTAAACTTCTTTTGAAAAGCGACTCCAATAAGTCTCCAAAAATTGCACAAGGCGCAATGATAATAGCAGATACCACCCAAAACAAGGTTTCTCCTTCATTGATGTATGTTCCGATGATGTATCCAAAAATCAAGGTAAATACCACTCCACCAATTGTTCCTTCCCACGTTTTCTTCGGTGAAATTCGTTCAAATAATTTGTGTTTACCAAACAGTCGGCCGCTAAAATATGCAAACGTGTCGTTCGTCCAAATCAACAAAAACATCCCTACAACATGTGGCAGGTATGAGGTGTTTCTTAAACTTAAGTCAATACTCAAGTAAAACGGGATAACAACGTAGACAATTCCGAAAACCAAAACCGAAATATTGATTAATGGGTGATCTTTTTTCGCCCAAAGTTCATTTAAAATTAAAGTGAAAAAAAGTGGAAAAAGAATGGTGATAACAATAATCGGGAGATTGGCTAAGCTAAGTCCTATGAGAAGAACATAGATAAAACAACCGATGAAAATACCGATTTCAGAACTAACTTGAACAACTGGATGATTTTTAAACAGACGGTAGAACTCCGCTAGTCCAATGACCATGAATACCGAGAAAACAAGCATTTGAGCGTAAGGATGCCACAAGATGGAACCAATGACAACAGTGCCAAAGATTGCTCCTGTAATACTCCTTAAGGCTAAATTACTCAAAGGCATCGTTTAATCGTTTTTTCGCTTCATTTTCAAACTCCGAAGTTACATATAGTTCAAAGCTACCGAAATCATTAAACATAGAATCCATTGTATTCCTCTCTTGAAACGGAATGTCATGGTCTGATAATATCAGCTTCGCTTGGACGAAGGAATATTGTTCACGTGATTTAAAAACGAGTATTCTTTCCAAACTATTTCGCCTCCGTTTCTTCTCCTGAATCTGATTTCGAATCTTCTTTCACTCCGCTCTCACTCTCGTTCTCGCTCTGTATTTCGTTCTCACTCTCGCTCTTCACTCCGCTCTCGCTCTCGCTCTCACTCTTCACTTCCGTCTCAACCAATTCCTCGCTTTCCCACTGTCGCTTTCCGAAAATGCGTTCCAAGTCTTCCTTGAATATGACCTCGGTTGCTAATAATTGTTCTGCTAATTCTGTTAACTGAGCTTGATTTTCAGAAAGAATTTGAAGTGCTCGTTGGTATTGACTCTCTATTAGCTTAGAAACTTCTTCATCAATGACGCGTGCGGTGTCTTCAGAGTATGGTTTGGTAAAGGAATCACGTCCTTGAGAATCGTAGAAAGATACGTTTCCTAAACGTTCGTTTAATCCATAAATTGAAACCATTGCGTATGCTTGTTTGGTTACTTTCTCCAGATCACTCAAGGCACCAGTACTTATCTTACCAAAAGCCAATTGTTCTGCGGCACGTCCACCTAAGGCTGAACACATTTGATCTAAGATCTGCTCGGTTGTCGTAATGCTGCGCTCTTCTGGCAAATACCAAGCGGCACCTAGTGATTGTCCGCGAGGAACAATCGTTACTTTCACCAATGGATGAGCGTATTGTAACATCCAAGAAATAGTTGCATGTCCAGCTTCATGGAAAGCAATCGCTTTCTTCTCCACTTTTGTGATGATTTTATGTTTTTTCTCAAGTCCACCCACAATTCGATCAACGGCATCTAAGAAATCTTGTTTCTCCACATGCTTCTTGTTGTGTCGAGCAGCAATTAACGCAGCTTCATTACATAAATTAGCGATGTCCGCACCAGAGAATCCAGGTGTTTGTTTTGCTAGGAAATCGATATCTAATCCTTCAACCAATTTCAAGGGCTTCAAATGAACTAGGAAGATTTCTTTTCGCTCGTTCAAGTCAGGCATGTCGACGTAGATTTGACGGTCAAATCGACCAGCACGCATTAACGCAGCATCCAAAACATCGGCGCGATTGGTCGCTGCCAAAATGATTACTCCAGAATTCGTTCCGAATCCATCCATTTCCGTGAGCAACTGATTCAAGGTGTTTTCACGCTCATCGTTGGAATTGAATCCATTGTTTTTACCACGTGCACGTCCAATCGCATCAATTTCATCGATAAAGATGATCGAAGGGGCTTTTTCTTTAGCCTGACGGAATAAATCTCTTACCCTTGAAGCTCCAACACCAACAAACATTTCTACGAAGTCTGATCCGGATAAAGAAAAGAACGGAACTTTGGCCTCACCTGCAACGGCTTTAGCTAAAAGGGTTTTTCCAGTTCCTGGAGGACCAACAAGCAAAGCTCCTTTTGGAATTTTCGCTCCTAATTCCGTGTATTTTTTTGGATTTTTTAAGAATTCAACGATTTCGACAATTTCTTCTTTTGCCCCTACTAATCCAGCAACATCCTTAAACGTGACATTTGTTGATTTTCCTTTGTCGTATACCTGAGCACGTGACTTTCCAATATTGAAGATTTGTCCGCCACCGCCTCCAGCACCTCCGCCACCTGACATGCGTCTCATAACGAACATCCAAATAACGATGATGATAACAAACGGCAATAAGTAACCCAAGATGTCTCCCAAGTAATTTACTTCTGTATCATTCTGGTAATCATGGTAACCACGATCGTCTAACGCTTTCTCAAAATTTGTGGGACTACCGATGTTTTCAAGCTCAAAGGTTACTTGAGTCGGTTTTCCTTTACGCGTTTTCAGCATCTTTTTCATCGTCGGAAAATCAAGCTTATTCGTTTGATTAACGTAAGCTACTCCTTGATTTTTCAGTTGAAATTCAGCTTTTGACTGATTGATGATTTTTACATTTTTAACTCCTTTGATGTCCACTAATTCCATCAAAGTTTCCTTGTACTTAATGGTAGCAGAAGGAGTGGAATTCATGAAAATATTGAAGGAAATTAAAGCGATTCCCAAGGCCCCATAAATCCAATAAATGGAAAATGGACTTTTCTTTTTTTCTTCTGACATAGTTAGTTTCTAGTTTAAATTTGGGATGTCTGTACGAACAGCATCCGACCACAAATCCTCGATTTCAAAAAATGACCGAGCGTCTTTGTAAAAAATGTGTCCCACTACATTGATGTAATCTAACAGAACCCACTCACTATTTG
>JBEDCT010000023.1:0-4422 GCA_041176665.1 Bacteroidota bacterium
AATCGGACAAGGAAACGGCGTCCATTTTTTTATTGGACGCAAACAGCAGCATGGACCAATTTCCGTAGCCAAAGTCCGCTGCGGCACCGCGTAAAAAACGCGACTCATCCACAGAGGTATATGCTCGAATGGGAATCGCCGTGCGCTTCATGGTGGTCAAATCGGAAGTCTTACCAAACGCATAACTCGACCATAAATTAAGTCCTTGTCCCACCTGAATTTGGTAATCCCCAATCACAGCTGACTTCAAGTACTTTCCTCCTTTGAAAAAAGCATGTGCGGAATAAAAATCAAAGCCTTGTTTTTGATTTCCACGAAAGAACTGCTCACCGGCATCCTTTTCCGTTGTGAGTCCAACCGAAATGTTTGTTTTGTACGTGTAGCGAAAACGCGAATAATAACGATCGCCATTTCCGTAATAATATTTATTCGAAGCTTTTCGAACAGAATCACTAACATCAGCGTAGCCTGCTTTCGATTCCATCATCGGTTGATAGCGCAGGTACTCTTCAAACTTGCCTTGCTTCATTGCTTCTTTCCAGGTAATGTGCAACTGATCGAGGCGATCATCCACCCGAATAAACGGCAGCACCAGCTGAATGGTTTGCGGGTCCCAGTAGGACAAACTTTGCAATTCGTATATGGAAATAAACTTTCCGAAGGCTTTTCTATGAATTAAAAGTTCATTGATTTGAACACCTGTCAATAAGTACAGTTCTTCCAACTCTTCACCATTGGTTGCGTTCAGATTGATGGGATGATCGAAGTAATAGTTTAATTGTTCAATGACATTGGTTAAGTCCATGTTTTCGGACTGCAACTGTTCGGAAATAAACTCGATGCGTTGCTGAATGATTTCACCTCGATCTTGCGCAAAAACATTCGCGAAAGAAAGTAGGAAGAAACAGCCACAAAGGAATCTCATCTTATTTTACGTCAAATTGAAATGACACATGCGGTGACCAACCAAGTAGCTGATGGTAAGCTGTTCCTAAATCCAACTGAAACTGATCTTTAAATCTTCCCCCAACACCAAAAGAGAAGGACAAGGGTGCCGTTGAGACTCCCCCACGAAAATACCATTTTGCTGTTGGTTTGTATTCCGCCGCACATTTGACCTGCAAGGGAGAAATGACATTTTTTTCAAGTTCAGCTAACATCAATAATTGATCTGATATGCGGTAGTTGAGTCCAATACGCAGGGCACTTGGCAAACGTTCTATAAGATTGGATGAAACTTTAGATCTTCCAACATTCAAGGCACTGAATCCAAAATGAATGCGGTCATTAAATTTAACTAATAGTCCTAGATCCGCACTTAGGGAAGAAGAAGTTCCATAATTTTCATTTAGTCGAATGAAGTGATGATTTAATTTTACTCCGGCGCTCACTTTTTCTGACAGTGCCATGGAAACTCCTATTCCACTTTTCACCGTGCGGTATTGTTGATAGCCATACAATTGACTTCCTGCGGAAAGCACCACCTTTTTCAGTGGAAGCGCATAAACGACACCTTGGGACTGCAATTCTTTCAATCCAAAGCGATTTTGGTAACTAATTCCGAATGCTTGATTTTTCATTCCGACGAGTGCCGCTGGATTATTCAACTGTGCCCAAACGTCCTGCAGGGTTACACTCGCATTAGCCAAAGACAAAGACCGCGCACTGTTGGAAAAAGTCGTTTGACTCATTGCGTTCAAGGGCAATACCAAAGAGAAAAAAATGAAGACCTGTTTCACCATCTATGAATTGAAGCAACTAAAATACATTTTTCGATTGTAACTAGTCATAAGTTGTCGATTCTAATCGTTTAGCCTAAGTTCAATTCAAACTTCTGTCGTATATTTGAAAAAAGAAAATTTAGACAGATATGTCCAATTTAAACTACCCTTTTGAACCCGTTGCTCATGAAGATTGGGTACTCCAAATTCACAAAGAACTACGTGGTCAAACGGAACAAATAGAATTCACGGATGTCCTTGAAGACTTGGCTTTAAACATTACGGATGTCCCGAAAAACAACATAACGATTTCATATCCAACAGAATCGAATGAAGTTAACAGCGTACATTTTGAGCGCATTTTGGATGAAAAGGAAAGCAATCGACGCATTTTA
The DNA here is from genome assembly GCA_041176665.1 of Bacteroidota bacterium. Classification (GTDB taxonomy): domain Bacteria; phylum Bacteroidota; class Bacteroidia; order Flavobacteriales_D; family Crocinitomicaceae; genus UBA952. The sequence continues at coordinate 2,117 of JBEDCT010000023.1, forward strand.
TTGGCGTTGATGCAGGGAGCGAATGCCCTCATTCTTCAAGGTGGAAAAGATGGTATTGATTGGAAAATCGTTTTGGATCAAGTGGGATTGGAATATATCCGAACAGAGATTCTCGTACAAAACGAGGCACAATTAACTGAATTAAAGCGTCAATTGTCCAGCGAAGCCTTAGCACAACTGATTTTACTTTCTGATCATTTCACTCATATGAAAGAATTTGCCTGTGTTTCCTATTTTAATGGATTTGAATTACAGCAGATTGGTGCAAACGCACAGCAAGAATTGAGTCTTATTGCAACGGCATATCACCAGTATTTGTCTGCAGGCAATCGATCGGAAGTTTTCTTTAGCGTAGGTGTCGGTTCACAGTATTTTGTCCAAATAGCCAAAATTCGTGCACTGCATTATTTGATTCAAAAGATTGGCGCATTGCACGGAATCACTCATCCCTCATACCGTGTACAAGCACACATCGGATGGATGAATAAATCCTTGAGGGATCCTTACACAAATTTACTACGTCAAACGACGGAAGCAATGTCCGCATACGCTGGTGGCGTTCATGGCATGGTGATTCATCCTTGGGATGAATTTGCGAAAGAAGGGAAAGAGGATTTTACCTTGCGTATGTCCTTGAATGTGTACAATTTACTGAACGACGAAGCTCATTTTGATTGGGTTCAAGATCCAATGAAAGGGAGTCGAATTGTGGAAGCGTTGACTATTCAAATTATTGAAAAAACGTGGGTCAGCATTCAATCCTTATCTGAATTGCCTGAAAAAGAGTTGATTGAAACAGTTCTTTCGGACATTGATCAAAGCAGAACGAAACGCGCTGATGCATGGTTGACTGGAAAAGTACAGCTCATTGGTGTCCATACCTATTTGAATAACGACGAAAGCAAAGCAAAATCTTGGGGCGCTGTTCCAAGTTATTTAGGAAAAGAATATTTAACCGCTGAAAGAACCTTGAAATGAATACCATCGATTTAAAAACGATTCCGGCTTTCGAGGAAAAGCATTCAACCGAAAAAACGGAAGTGGTTGAAACAATGACGAATGAAGGATTTAAGGTTAAATCCACGTATGCTCTGTCAGATCTTTCGGACATCGAGCACACCAAATTCACCTCTGGATTTGCTCCGTACCTTGGTGGACCGTACGCTTCGATGTATGTATCCAAACCGTGGACCATTCGTCAATATGCGGGATTCTCCACAGCGGAAGAGTCCAACGCTTTTTACCGTAGAAATTTAGCAGCAGGACAAAAAGGATTGTCCGTGGCCTTCGATTTAGCAACGCACCGTGGATACGATTCCGATCACGAGCGCGTAAAAGGAGATGTTGGAAAAGCGGGAGTGGCGATTGATTCCATTGAGGACATGAAACGTCTATTCGATCAAATTCCATTAGGAGAAATGTCCGTTTCCATGACCATGAATGGCGCCGTTTTACCGATCATGGCATTTTACATTGCTAACGCAATAGAGCAAGGCGTGAGCTTAGATCAATTAAGTGGAACCATTCAAAACGATATTTTGAAGGAGTTCATGGTACGCAACACGTACATTTATCCACCTACTCCATCGATGCGCATCATTGCGGACATTTTCGCATACACTTCGCAGAAAATGCCAAAGTTCAATTCGATTAGTATTTCGGGTTACCACATGCACGAAGCGGGAGCAACAGCTGCCATTGAATTGGCGTATACCTTAGCTGACGGAATTGAATACGTACGAACAGGACTAAATACTGGACTAAAAATCGATGAATTCGCACCAAGACTGAGTTTCTTCTGGGCAATTGGCATGAACCACCATGTGGAAATTGCGAAATTGCGCGCTGGACGTTTGCTTTGGGCGAAATTGATTAAGGAATTCAATCCTTCTTCTGCGAAGTCCTTGGCTTTACGAACGCATTGTCAAACTTCGGGTTGGTCGCTAACCGAACAGGATCCATTTAACAATGTTGCGCGAACGTGCATCGAAGCCTTATCAGCGGTTTTAGGCGGAACACAGTCCTTACACACGAATGCACTAGACGAGGCCATTGCTTTACCGACAGATTTCTCTGCACGGATTGCTCGAAACACACAAATTTACTTACAAACCGAGATCGGAATTACGTCATTTATTGATCCAAGTGCAGGTAGTTATTACATTGAATCATTGACAAATGAGTTGGTAAATCAAGCATGGAAATTGATTGAAGAAGTCGAGGAATTAGGTGGAATGGCAAAAGCCATTGAAACCGGAATTCCGAAGATGCGCATTGAGGAAGCCGCGGCGAAAAAACAAGCGCGC
>JBEDCT010000024.1:0-2594 GCA_041176665.1 Bacteroidota bacterium
ATGAAAACGCCATTTTCGCTATCAAACGCGCGATGGAAATCGAACCAAATCTGAAAGTAACCTTACCAAATTTAGTTGACGATCAATTATTGGAGGATATCATTTAAGGTTTAAAAGCTTCCTCTAGAAAGCGACCTTTACTTGTTGGCATGTCAAAGTGAAGCAACCTTGCTATCGTTTTCGAAATATCGATTAACTCGCCTTCTTTTTTAATACTTAAACCTTTTGGTGTGTCTGGACCAAGAACCAAAAGTGAAATATGCCTACACCCTTCACAGCGATCGCCATGGTTCACAAATCCTGATTTTACACGGTCTAAATGTCTTCCATGGTCATTCGTAATGAAAAGCGTTGTTTGGTTTTTCATGACAGGATTGTTTTGAATCATTCGCCACAAGTTGGATGCGTATGCATCGCAAGCAGTAATGGATTCTTTGTATTTCTCCCAATTATTTGCGTGTCCGTAAACATCCACAGCTAATAAATTGATTAACATTACGTGAGGTACATTCGGACTCGTTACGAGTTCTGTTACTTTAGCAAAGGTCTTATCATCTTTTCCATAACCGATTCCGTTGCCATTTGGACCGCAATAAGTAGCTGCCAAAAATTGATCGTGCCATTTTTTATTTTCTGTATTTGCCAGCACATCCAACTTTCCTTTACTCGCAACGATGTAAGCGTCACTTTTTGCTGCACCACTTGATTTGAGGTAATATTGGAACAACGACGGATTTTTCGGTAAACTTGTCCCTGAGTTCGAAATGCGCTGATAAATACCCGTAGTAATTGCGGCATGTCCGGGTACGGTGTACGTAACACCGTTGTTTTTAAAATCCTCATAAAAAGCCCCTTCATAGCGAAGTGAATCACATAATATCGGACTTAAGCGACAGGAAGTATCTCCGTAAGTTTCACTGTAGCGCGGACCATCAATTACTAAAATGACGACATACTTTGTTTGATAGGAACTGTTTCCTTGTTGAGAGAAAAGGGAGAAACTAAAAAGTAAAAAAACGAAAGCAGCAATGTGAGATTTCATAAATCAAAAATACACATTATCCTACGTCCGTCAGTCTTTTAGAATTTTTACTGTTTGGATGTGTTTTCCTTCACGAGTTACACGAAGCAAATAGACCCCTTTTTCAAGTGTAGAAATATCCAATGATTTGGATTGTTGATTTCCGCTTAGGATTGATTTACCTTGAAGATCCAATAGTTGAATTTGGTCTGCTGCATGCATCCCATCGATGTTCAAAATAGATGAAGCAGGATTAGGATAAATACTCAGTCGTTCTTCCGATAAAGGAGACAAGCCGCTTAAATTAGCATCATAAATCACACGAATGGGAATGGATTTGTGGACGGTTTGTGCAGGAACACCGTTATCCGTCACATCCATTTCGATGGTGTACATTCCAGGCTGCACATTGGTTGCATCAAAAGTGACATCATATTGTGTGAATTCACCATTTGGAGTCTCGACATAACTCAAGGCGCTAGGCATCGAACTTTGAATGGTCGTGTTTAATAATTGTCCAATTTCAGGAGTGCTTACTCCAATTGTAAAATCAATCGCGTTCAGACTTTTGTGCAAAGTATCTCCAGTGTAAACATCGATGGTATCACAAATAAGGCTACTCATCACAAGCGGCGGAATATTGGTTGTCGAACCTGCCAAATTGAAGTATATTTCTTGGTTATCGAGAAAATCAACTTGGTCAACAGTATTGTATGGACCGTCAAACGCAGTGCCTAGTGTATCAAATTGTCCAACTTGAAAATAATCCAGCCCATTGCCGATATTTACACCAACTGTTGCAGGAGACCCACTGAATCCATTGACCCCTCCGGATGCAGATCCAGTTGTCCATTGCATGTCACCATAACAAAAGGATACATTATTCCCTGCAGGAACCAAGGTATCTTGTCCATCCGAGATGATTAATTGGAAAGTATTTAATTTATCCTCCATCATACTGAAATAACCAACGTGATCCCAAACAATCACAAGGGAATGAGGATTTAACTTGTACCACACATTTCCTCCATTCGTTGATCGCGTGTCAACATCTGCCCAGAAGGGGGCAATCATATTAAAAGAGGGGTCAGGAAACGTAAACGCGGTAAAGGTGTTATAAGGCATGGTAAACGAAATATTTCCATTATTGTTGATGTACAAGCTATCGTACGTCGTCCCGTAAAAACTAAAACTAAATGGCAAATAGATGCTATTAGAGTATAAATCATCATTCGGCGCCATAGCCAACATAAAGGTAGAATCCAATGGGATTAAACAATCACAGACACCTGACTTTTCAGATTTTCCAGTGTAATGAATACTGGTATTTGTAGGATCCAAAGCGTTTAAAATCGTTTGATTCGTGATCAAGCCCTGTGATTTCAAAGTTTCGTATTCTTTGGAATCAATTTTAATGGATTGACTCGTTGCCGTTAAGGTGAAAAGACTTATCATTCCAAGTAGTAATGCTCTCATAATAATTGAATTAGAATAATTTGGATAGAAAATTACAATTTTATTTTAAAGAAACGAAAACATTCAGATAATGGTGGTGTTTTTGTATGGTAAATAA
>JBEDCT010000025.1:0-4923 GCA_041176665.1 Bacteroidota bacterium
TATTCCAATTTCTCCCGAAACCGCACATTTGGATTCATGATTGGAAAGGGATATTCTGTAAAATCCGCACAGTTGGAAATGAATATGATTGCCGAAGGTTATTATGCAACAAATAGTTTAACGGAGATCAATAAGAAATTTGAGGTAGATATGCCGATTTTGAATGCTGTTTACCGCGTACTGTACGGAGGAATTTCTCCAGTTATCGAAATGAAAATACTTGCTGAAAAATTATCCTAAATTCGACCCCATGCTTGTTTTTAAATTTGGAGGAGCGTCTGTAAAAGATGCAGATGCAATTCGCAATGTAGCGTCCATAATATCACTTTATCCTGGTAAAAAACTCACTGTGGTGGTCTCTGCTATGGGGAAATCAACAAACAAACTGGAGGAAATCGTGGAAGCGCTTGAAACAAAAAACCACAAGTTATTTGTTGGACTAGTAGATGAACTAGAGTCCTTTCACATGGACATCATGGCGGCTTTGTTTCCAGAAAAACATTTTAGAGTCTATCAAACAATCGAAGAATTATTCGAATCATTGAGAACACGTTTTAATGGTGTTTTTTCTGAAAATAAAAGTTTTGAATACGATCAAATTGTTTCACTGGGAGAAGTGTTATCCTCTCAAATTGTCAGTGCCTACCTGATTGAACAAGATTTTTCTGTCCAATGGATGGATGTCCGAAAAATGATTCGAACCGATCATTCGTATCAAGAAGGGAAAGTGGATTGGGTAAAGTCAGAACAATTGATTCAAGAAAAAATGATGCCTGCGTTCCAAGAAGCCGATATTCTCTTGACACAAGGTTTCATTGGGCATACATCGGAAGGATTCACCACAACTTTAGGTCGAGAAGGCTCCGATTACACCGCTGGTATATTGGCTTATTGTGGTCATGCGGAAAGTGTAACGATTTGGAAAGATGTTCCTGGAATGTTAAATGCGGATCCTAAATACTTTTCAAATACGAAAAAACTCGAATCCATTTCTTTTAAAGAAGCGATTGAACTTTCGTATTACGGCGCTAGTGTCATTCATCCGAAAACCATCCAACCTTTGCAAAATCGGAACATTCCGTTATTTGTGAAATCTTTTTTGAATCCACAGGCCGATGGAACGGTGATTCAAGCATCCTCAAGTATGGACCATTTGATTCCATCGTATATTTTCAAATTTGATCAGGCTTTGTATTCATTCACACCAAAGGACTTTTCCTTCATCGTGGAAGAAAATCTAAGTGTCATCTTTGGGAAATTATCCTCGTTGAATGTCAAAATCAACCTCATGCAGAATTCAGCCTTGAGTTTTTCGATTTTAGTTGATCAGAAAAAACTAAAAAGGGATGAATTTCTTTCGCTATTCCAAACGGATTATGAAGTGAAATACAACGAAAACTTATCGTTAGTCACCATTCGCCACTACGACGAACAGACCATCGAACAAGTCACCCAAGAGAAAGAAATTATTCTCCAACAGCGCACCAGACACACTGCTCGATTTGTCCTTAAATAGTTGACAAATACCTTAAAAGTGGTATTTCAAGTGAAGGTAAATGCATGTAATTTTGGTCTATGATGGATACCTTAGATCATATCGAATTACAACGTGTCGTAGAAATTGTTTCTGTTGACCATTCTCCTATTTCTTCTAAGTTGACAGAAATGGGTTTAGTTGCAGGACAATTGATTACTACGTTGTTTAGAGCACCATTTGGTGATCCAATTGCGATTGAACTAAATGGCACTATTCTTTCATTACGCATAGAAGAAGCGCAATTTATTGAAGTAAAAGCCTAACGCTTTGACTCAAATTTAATAAGTTTGCACCTATGAAAATTGCGTTACTCGGCAATCCGAATACGGGCAAAAGCTCCGTATTTAATCTCTTGACAGGATTGCGTCAACAGGTAGGTAATTTTCCGGGCGTAACGGTCGACAAACGAAGTGGATTTATCCAACTTGATCACGTTCAGCACGAGCTCATCGATTTTCCAGGTACATATAGCATTTATCCCCGATCGAAAGAAGAAACGGTTGTCTTTGATGTCCTTTCTGACCCTACTCATTCACAGCATCCGGATCAGGTTGTTTTTGTTGTGGATGCCAGTAACTTACAGCGTAACCTACTGTTCTTTTCTCAAGTTTACGACCTCGGTATTCCTTGTGTTTTGGTCTTGAATATGTGGGACCTTGCACAGCGAAAAGGAATCGTTATTGCGATTGAGGAGTTGGAATTCTTGTTTCCAGGTGTGCCCATCATTCAATCAAATGCGCGTATCGGATTAGGAAAGGACCGTATTCTCAAGGCGCTGACAACGGTGCGAGAAGGAGGAACTGAAAACGCAAAATTTCTTGAATCCGCCAAGTTGTGTCCTATCGATGATGTACAATGTCAAAAGTTAGAAGCTGAACAACGTTTGCAAAAAATCAAGGGAGCCTTAATAAAAGTAGTGCAAACAAAAACACCGGTTGGAGACAGCGTATCGCGGAAAATTGACCGATTCTTAGTGCATCCAATTTTTGGCTACGTGATTTTCGCTTTCGTTTTGCTGACAATTTTTCAATTCATTTTTACGTTCGCTAACGCACCCATGAACTGGATTGACTCCTTGTTTTCTCACTTTTCGACGTGGAGCAGCGAGTCTATTCAACCAGGACTTGTGAACGATTTGATCTCACAGGGCATTATTCCCGGAATTGGTGGTGTGGTGGTGTTTGTCCCTCAAATTGCCATGCTGTTCTTTTTCATATCCATTTTAGAAGAAAGTGGATACTTATCTCGCGTTGTGTTTATCATGGATCGATTGATGCGTCCATTCGGACTCAATGGGAAAAGTGTTGTGCCACTGATGTCAAGTGTGGCGTGTGCCATTCCTGGAATCATGGCTACGCGAACAATCTCGAATTGGAAAGAGCGACTCATAACCATTTTAGTTGCTCCATTCATGAGTTGTAGTGCACGTATTCCCGTTTACACCTTATTGATTTCTTTGGTTATTCCCAAAACTTTTGTTTTTGGATTCATCAACCTACAAGGAATTGTCTTATTCGCATTGTATAGTTTAGGAATAGTCTTTGCCTTATTGGTTTCATTCCTGTTAAAGCTGATGATCAAGCAAAAAGAAAAAGGATTTTTACTTTTAGAGTTACCTGATTACAAGAATCCACGTTGGGGAAATGTGTTCATCAATGTACTTGAAAAGGTTAAAATATTTATTCTTGACGCTGGAAAAATCATTTTAGCTATTTCAATCATTCTTTGGTTCCTTGCAAGTTTTGGTCCAGATATGAAAGGATCTATGCACGGACTCAGTAAAACACGTGCTTATCAGTCCATGACGGAAAAAGAACAAACAAAAGCCATGGATGCGTGTAAACTTTCCAATTCGTATATAGGAATTCTTGGAAAGGGCATGGAACCAATCATTGCACCACTTGGTTACGATTGGAAAATTGGGATTTCATTGATCACATCGTTTGCGGCTAGAGAAGTATTTGTTGGCTCCTTAGCAACAATTTATGCCATTCAAGACGAAAGTGAAGGACAATCATTGCTTATTGACCGGATGCGCAACGAAGTTAAAGCAGATGGAACCCCTGTTTTCACGATAGCCAGCGGAGTTTCACTGATGGTATTTTATGCGTTCGCTATGCAATGTATGGCAACCTTGGCGGTAGTTAAACGCGAAACCAATTCTTGGAAATGGCCCATCATTCAATTGGTATTCATGGGATTATTAGCCTATTTTTCCGCATGGCTTACCTTTGTCCTACTATCCTAATTCGTGGATAAATCGTATATTCGTCTTGATATGCAAACGATCGTTATTCTTCTCGCACTTGGACTTTCCGTGTTTTACTTGGGGAGTCGGATTTGGAATCAGTTTTTTAAAAAGAACTCCAGTTGTGAAGGATGTGCATTAAATCAACCAACGAAGAAAGAGGAACAGCACCATGGGGAACATTCAGCTTTATAAGTACAATGCTACTTTTTACTCCGTTAAGCAAGAGTCGTCGTCGTATTTTGCCAATGAGTTTTTAGAGTCCGAACTCGATAGTGACCATATTGCGTGGTTAAACTTTCACGGCATAGACGATACGGAATCGATTGAACAGCTCTGTCATAAATTGGGAATCGATAAATTATCCATTGAAAACATTCATAAGCAAGTACGCCGACCCAAAGTGGAAGAATATAGTAAGTACATGTCCTTCCATGTCATGTCCGCTTTGCCTAAGGAGCTTGGGAATCCATTCTTACACCAAGATCAAATTTCGTTTTTGATGGGAGCGAATTACCTGATTTCATTTCAGGACAAACCTTCTGATCACTTTACCGATGTTCGAGAACGTATAGAAAAAGGAAGAGGTAAAATCCGAACGAAAGGTTCTGATTTCCTCATGTTTCGAATGCTAGAAGCAATCATTGATAATTACTTTGAAGTGTTGGAAGAAATTTCTAGTCAAATTGAAGCAATTGATGCAAAACTTCACCTTACACAAGATAAATCCATTTTAGCGAGCATCGAATTGGAAAAACGCAAACTGATCGAGTTGCGTAAAATTGCTCAACCGATGCGCGATGTTACCAATCAATTAGAAAACAGCGAGAGTCCATTTATTGAACGCAGTAATCACCATTATTATCATAGTTTACGCTCTTCTTGCATGAGCGTTTTGGAAGAAATTGACGCTAATAAGCAAATTTTAGAAGGAATGGCGAATTTGTATTATGCAGCGCAAGGACAACGAATGAATGAAATTATGCGTGTATTAACAGTGGTCAGTGCCATTTTCATCCCATTAACGTTTATTGTTGGTGTATATGGAATGAACTTCGAGAATATGCCTGAGTTAAAATACCCTTATGGATATTATTCAGTTATTGCTTTTATGTTCGCACTTGCCATCGGTCTAGTC
>JBEDCT010000026.1:0-3109 GCA_041176665.1 Bacteroidota bacterium
TGTTCGACATCAAAATGATTGGCTTTTAATTGAGCCATCATTACTTCGGAGTCGTAGGTATTCTTGGAACAACCTAACGTTATCACGTTTACTTTGTTCTTTTTTAGTGTTTTTGTTTTCATTGCGTGCACAAAAATAGGACACTTTAGCGAAATGGTATTATTTTTGACCCCTCGCAAACTAAAAAACACACGAATATGCGTTATTTCATCCCATTAATCCTTTTTTTTAGCGCTTGTGGCACTTTGAAAAAAACAAAAGCAGATAATATGACGGAATCTACAGCGCCAAAGGCATCTATTCGTCAATATGAAACCGTTGATATGGGAGCTGAATTAGTTCAAGTCCAATCTATGAATGTCATAGGAAATCGACTTTACCTCATTGTGAAAGCACATCCGATGTTAACTGTTGAAGATTTTGATTTGACCGGAAGTGGAAACATTTCTAAATCGATGCCGCCAATTAGAGCCATTCGCTTAGACGTAAAAAAAATTCCGATCAAAAAAGGAGACAGTCAAGTAGTGATGATGGAACAAAACTTAGTATTTGATATTACTGATTTAGCCTATAAACAAGAATCTGGATCACAAATTTACCTTCAATTCGAAGGCGCGAAAGAACGCATTTTATATACCTACAAATAAACATGGAAGAAGAACGTATTGACAAAATTATCATGGAGCGAAAATTGGTTTCATCACGCGTGAGAGCGGAGGAACTCATTTCCAAATTTGGCGTTTTGGTCAATGGTAAACTGATTTCCAAGCCAGGAAAAAAAGTTCCTGTTGATGCTGAAATTGAATTGATATCAGAGGAAATTCCATGGGTTTCTAAAGGAGCACTAAAACTAGTTGCCGCATTAGAGGAATGGAAATTCGATTGCAGTGAGAAAACCTTTATTGATCTTGGAGCAAGTACCGGTGGATTCACAGAAGTTCTTTTATCCAAAGGGGCAAAAAAAGTATTTGGGGTTGACGTTGGTTCCAAGCAATTACACGAGCGTATTAAAGCAGATGAACGCGTAGTTAACTTAGAAAAGACACATGCACGTGATTTAACGGAAAAACAAATCACCGAAGAGGTTGACGGATTAGTCGTAGATGTTTCCTTTATCAGCTTGGAAAAAGTTATTCCATTTGTCATTCGTTTTTTGAAACCAAACGCTGATGTCGTATTGTTAATAAAACCACAATTTGAATTAGGAAGAGCCTTTTTATCTAAAGGAGGAGTTGTAAAAGACGTTCGTCAGTATCCGACCCTTCTCGAAAATATTAAAGAAATGTGCAGTAGAAATCAATTAGAATGGAAAGCTTACATTGACTCTCCCATTCTAGGTGGTGATGGAAATAAAGAATTTTTAGGATATTTTAAACGAAAATAATTTTCTTTGTAGGCATATGACAATCGACGAATTATACAAAGCGTTCAACGACATCGAGTTTCAAGCAACGCGAATTTTGAAAGCTAAGGACTTAGATAGAGAACACCTTAGTCGCTTCAACCAGCGCACCGAAGAAATTCGCCAGCAGTTGGTGAGTATGCGCTTAAATGGTCACATCCATGAAACCATGAATGACTTGAAGGAAATCGACGAGGCGTATTTACCGAGATTATCTTTTGGACGTAAACTATTGAATATTCTACTTTTCGGACAACACAAAAAACGTTTTCAGTCCAAAGGACAATTGCGCTATTTCATGCAAGAGGTTGCCAAGAGAAAACAATTGTTTGCTTATGCAAAAGGTGAGTTAAACGTGGATTAACGTCCACAGTTTCACTCACACTTTCCGTATTGTTTAACTTCCGTATTGTTTAACTTAAATCTTAGTTACAACTACTTCTCCTGGGGTGATTTGAAAAGCACTGTTCATGATCTTACAGTTGATTGAGCTTGTACCAATATTTTTCACAGTGACGTTCGCTTTGTCAATAGACACTTCTAACGGAATTGTTTGATATAAAATCCTGAAGGTATACGATTGCCAAGCTTCCGGAATGGTTGGATTGATTTCTAATCCAGTCTCATGAACGCGCACACCTGCCATTCCTTCCACTACAGACATCCATGTTCCAGCCATACTCGTGATGTGCAGTCCTTCATCCGCTTCGTGGTTGTAATCGTCCAAGTCCAAACGAGAAGTACGCAAATACAATTCATACGCTTTATCTAAATTTCCGATTTTCGCTGCTAATATCACATGAACACAAGGTGACAAAGAAGACTCGTGAACTGTTTTTGGTTCGTAGAAATCAAAATTATCGCGAATGGTTTCCAAATCAAATTGATCTTCGAACAAATACAATCCTTGAAGGACATCAGCTTGCTTGATGAAAATAGAACGTAAAATACGATCCCACGACCAATGTTGATTAATTGGACGTTCGTTTGCGGGTAAATCAGAAGTAGATAGTTGTTCTTTATCCATGAATCCTTCCTGTTGAAGGAAAATATTTGTTCCTTCAAGAACAGGGAAATATACATTTTCGACAATGTGACGCATTGCTTTGATTTCCTTTTCGGACATCAATTTATTGTTTGAACCGCCAATTTCTTCATTGATTTTCAAACAATAATCGATACACCAACGTGAGATGTAATTGGTATACCAGTTGTTGTTGACGTTGTTCTCGTATTCGTTTGGACCCGTTACCCCGAGCATTACATATGCCTCTTTGCTTTCAGACCAGTTGAAACGTTGTGTCCAAAAACGAGCGATACCGAGTAAAACGGGGAATCCATATTGTTTAAGGTAATCCCTATCTCCCGTGTGTTTCACATAATTGTAAATTCCAAAGGCAATCGCTCCGTTACGGTGAATTTCCTCAAAGGTAATTTCCCATTCATTGTGACATTCCTCACCGTTCATGGTCACCATTGGATAAAGTGCTGCACCGTCCTTAAAACCTAGTTTCTCGGCGTTTTCTATTGCTTTATTTAAATGATTATATCGGTATACTAATAACTGACGAGAAATTTTCGGGTCAGCCGTTTTCAAGTAAAAAGGCAAACAGTACGCTTCTGTATCCCAATAGGTTGCACCACCATATTTTTCTCCAGTGAATCCTTTTGGACCAATGTTTAACTTTGCATTTTTACCTGTATACG